>CAZMCE010000001.1:0-49307 GCA_964564855.1 uncultured Thermosphaera sp.
TCCTCCCCGCCCTAAAAAGGGCGAGGCTTTCAGTTGTAATATTAGCACTTAGCACGTAGTATTAACTGTTAAATTTTAAGGTGATTTTAGTGATAAGATTTTAAGGGTTTTCCTTGTTTGAGCTGAGAGTTGTTAATAGGAATTATGCTCAAGGTATACTAACATTACTTAGAAATAGGAATACTCCACAAATAGATTTTAGAAAGGGCTTAGTGAGATTAGGAAGAATATTAGGACTTGAAATAATAGAAGATCTCGAAACAGAGCCTGTTGAAGTTGAAACACCACTAGGTGTGAGAGTTAGGGGTATTAAAATCAGGGAATTAGACAGCGTGATTATAATTACAGTTCTCAGAGCAGCATGGCCATTAACTGAGGGGCTTATTAAGATCTTTTATAGTGCAAAACAAGGTGTAGTAGCTGCTAGGAGAGTAGAAGAAAAGGGCATGCGTAACTGGGAGTTTGAAGTAGAGATCTCTTACATTAAGACTCCCCAGATCTCAAGTGATAATGTGATTATTATAAGTGACGTCATGGTTGCTACTGGTTCAACGCTCACGAGCGTTTTACGAGAATTATTAAAGAGGGGAAGAGCGAGAAAATACTACATAGCATCTGTTATAACAACGCCAATAGCCATTGAGAGACTTAGAAAACTCTGCGAGGAACTTAACATAGACTTAAAAATGTACACTATATCTGTTGATCCTGAAATAAACACTAATGGTTATATTGTCCCCGGCCTCGGAGATGCTGGTGATCGAGCATTTGGCTCATAACTACGTGAAGATCAATTATTGCTCAAAAACAGCTATGTCCTCCATATTTACTTTTTTGTATCTTTCAAGACTACCTACGTCAATCCACATGTCATTATAGACATAGCCGTATACACTAAAACCTGCTTTAATACTCCACGGTACAAAATCCCCCATAAAGTCGAAATTTTTTCCAAGCTCTTCCTCAACACTATATTTAAATACTCTAGTATTGACTACACCCACGCCGATTGTTACAGAGAGCTTTATTTGAGGTTTTTCACTAAACTCTACTACTTTATAGTCCTCATTTAATTTTGCAACGCCAACGGGCACTTTATAGCTCTGTGCTACTACGAGCGTTATATCTGCTCTCTTCTTAAAGTGGTATTCTAAGAGCTCTTTAGTATCTATAGTAGCTAGGATATCACCATACCACACTATTACAGTATCGCTCAGTAAACCACTTCTATATGCTTTAAGCAACGCTCCTCCAGTATTCCTGTAGCCGTTTTCCTCATCAAGAGAGTACTCTATTTTAACACCTAGTCTAGAGCCATCACCAAAGTAGTTAAATATATATTTCCACCTATAGCCTACTAAAAACACGAAGTCCCTAAAGCCCTGCTTTTTAAGCCACGACACTATAAGCTCAAGTACAGGTTTCTCACACTTACCGAGAGGTATCATTGGTTTTGGAATTATTTCTGTATATGGGTGAAACCTGGAGCCAACACCACCAGCTAGAATAGCTACTTTTATATTATTACTTATAGAAGACAATTTCCTTTACCTTTAATAATACAGTATAGTTTATATAGGCTGAATTTTTAAATTTTCTCTACGTGAATTTTAAATTCAGCTCTCTAATTAAACACCTTACGGTATCTGCTACAGCATTTTCAGAGTTCATTGTGGGTTTCCAGCCCAAGGACTCTATTCTCTTGATATCAAGCGCTATTCTCTTGACATCGCCCAGCCAGCCGATTCCGTGCAGAAGAGGCTTATATATTACTTTAATTTCTCTCAGTCCTGTTTCTCTAAGAATTATGTTCACTACATCCTTGACGCTAATCCAGTCTTTATTACCAATATTTAAAACCACATAGCGCTCTCTAGCGAATTTCCATGCTGTTAATGTTGCATTAACAGCGTCTTTGACATGCAAGTAGCTCCTAATCTGCTCACCATCACCTAAAACTTCTAATTCGCCTTTACTTCGTGCTAGTTTAATTAGTAAGTCGTAGATGACGCCATGTCTTAGGCGTGGGCCTACTACGTTGGCGTATCTTAAAATAAGTGTCCTCAGTCCATAGAGGACGCTGTAAGCGTGAAGGAGGTTTTCACAAGAAGCCTTACTCGCACCATACACAGAGACAGGTTTCACAGGGGCTTCTTCAGGTACTGGTATATTATCAGCCTCACCGTAGACGCTACTTGAGGAAGCAAACACTATCTCCCTAACTCCACCTGTTCTTGAAGCCTCAAGCACGTTAAATGTAGCTACAATATTTTCTCTAAAATGCACTTCAGGATTAACTGTGCTAACTCGAACTTCAGGATTTGCTGCAAAATGAAAAACTGTTTCTACATCTCTCAGAGCTTTTTTTAACTCTTCATAGTTTTTGATATCTATGTAAACAAACTCGATGTTCTTTCTTGCTAAGAGATGTTTAATGTTTTCAAGACTCCCTGAACTCAGATTATCAAGTACTTTAACAGTAAAACCAAGCTCTACTAGCTTGTCAACTAAGTGACTGCCAATAAAACCCGCGCCTCCTGTAACAATTATACTCATTTAACTAACACCTGCTACGTAATCCCCAGATCTGTTAAAGTATTATAAATAAAACTTGTAGAAGAATATAAGAACTCATACAAGTGGACTACCATACCTGCTACTGAGTGGAGACTCTATTACCGCCCGCTTTCCAGTTAACACGTTACTAAGTACATATACTGCCTTTTTACGTGAGAGTATTTTATTATTGTTTCCACAGTATGGGCTGTAGATGCAGCGAGGACAACCGTCTTCGCATTTACATTTACTCACAATCTCATATGCTATTTTAAGAGCGCTCTCTAACCTCTCATAAAGTAGTTTTGAGATACCACTACCACCCACTACAGCATCATATATTATAATATCACCGCTCGGATAACTTATACCACCGAGATCTGTTAGTCCAGCTCCCGAAGTAATTCTACTAGCAGATATCGTCGCGTGTTCTATAGCGTGATATGCTTCAGCACACCCCCAGATATTTAACTCAGAGTACTCAGGTAGTTTAAACATAGTTGCTTTTGTAATATATCTATAAACTATAGGTTTACTTAGCTCAACAATACTAATTAATTCACCACTATAAACATCTCTTACCACATATTTTTCAACTAGGAGTTCTAGTAAAACTTTACTATAGCCTACCTTAAAGCCTAAATTAGATGTTCTCTCACTTAACACCTCATAGTCTCTAACGTCTACAATATATAGCGGCTTAGTGTATACTTCTAGTTCTTTCTCGACTCTCTTAACTCTAGCCCGCTTCTTCTCTAAATCTAACTCTAGAACCCTGTATGGTTTCTTTGAATAAAAGTACACTGCTCCTGGAAAGAGCTCAAGTACAGCTACAGGTAGCTCACGCGTAGTCAAGATTTCTTCAGTTTCGTCATCAATAATCTCTATTAAAGGTCCCTGTAACCTTATACTTGCTCTCTCACTGAAATACAATCTCGCTCTCGGATAATTTACCAAAATATAGGGACCATACTTTTTAATTACACGCTCTAATACTAGATCATCAATAACACGCCTCCACTCTACTGGTATTTCACTTATATTCGCACGTCCTATTTGGAGGAGAAATGCTGTTAAATGTGTTTTCAATACCTCTTCATTTAAAGGCTCAATAACACTAGGCGTTAGCTCCTGCGAGAAGAATTCTTCTGGATTATTAGTGTAGTAGGAGTCTATGGGGTCATCGCCCAGTACTGTTATAATGTAGCCTTTCCTTCTTCTACCCGCTCTACCAGCTCTCTGAATATACTTAACGTACGAAGGAGCGGGCGCAGTCATTACAACAGCGTCTACAGCGCCTATATCAATGCCTAATTCTAGTGTTGGTGTTGAGATCACGCCGTGTATTTGACCTTGTCTTAACTGCTCCTCTACACTTCTCCTTACTTCTTGTGAGAGCCCTGCCCTGTGAACACCTACTTTTACATTATATTTTCTCTCAACAATACTAGCAAAAACCTCGGCGAGCTGCTGACTATCTATAAATACTATGAATTTCAAATTGTTCTCCGCGAGAAAAGAGACAATAGAGGATGCCACGGACCAACGACTAAGCGGACCCGCTGAGACGAATACGTGTACAGCTGTCCCTTTTCTCATCGAACTACCCTGTACAACTGAGAATTCTTCTTCAAAAATGCTTTCTGCAAACTCTTTTGGATTTGCAATTGTAGCTGAAGATGCTATAAATTGAGGCTTTGCCTTCTTAAATCTCTTGATCCTATGAATTAAGTGGTGAAGGTGAGATCCAAGAACACCCTCATATACATGTAACTCGTCAAATACAAGAAACTGAGAGTTATCAATAAACCTCCTAATGTGTGAACTATAAACAAGCCCTACATGTATCATATCAGGATTTGACACTATAATCGAAGGAGGCGTTAGAGCTAATCTTTTGCGTTGTTGAGTAGGTGTATCACCATCATATACCCCTATACTCAGAGCCTTGTACACTAGGTATTCTGAGAACCTTTTTACTTGATCTCTTGCAAGAGCCTTAGTAGGGTAAGTAATGATAGCGTGTGGATAGCGCTTTTCCCTACTAGACAATATGATCTTAGCTAGAGGTATGAAAAAAGCCTCTGTCTTACCAGTCCCTGTTCCTGCAGTTATTACTACGTTTTCACCGCTTAAAATTCTCTTGTAGGCTTCATACTGAAACCTGTAAAGTTTTCTTATGCCGCGTTTTTCAAGGACATTGATGAGAGGTTGTGGTAATTCAACACTATAAATATCTGGTCCATGTTCTGGTTCTCCTCTCTCTTCAATTTTCTCAAATATAACTCTGATATCGGGATTGCCGTAAACATGTTTTAAATATTCATTTAAATTAGAAGTAACCGTGTCACTAAACAATCTACTTACCCTATTATTTATTATTAAGTTTAGAAAGCTTTTTCTCTTAATTTGATGTAGAGTAAAACACTTTACTCTACATATTTCAACTCGAATATTTCTGTACTCGATAATCTCATCTTCTCTGATCCCGTATCTATAATAATGTCACCTGTCACTGTTACGCCACTCGCTCTTCCCACAATTACACCTCTACTCAGCGATACAACTGTAACCTTTCTTCCAAGTGTCTCTAGGAGCTTTAGATACATTGCCTGTAGTTTACTATAGTCCTCTAAATACTTTTCAATTCTCCCCATTAAGCCTGAAAGATACGCTATTACTCTGTTTCTAGGCGTTAACTTACCGGTTATATTCTTTAAGCTTATAGCTCTCTCTAATTTAGGTTCATTATTCATGTTAATACCAACGCCTACATATATGTGGAGTTTATTACCAAAGTATTCTCCCTCAATTATTGTTCCCGCGAGCTTCTTACCATTTACAACTATATCATTTGGCCACTTAATCATGGCATTTACTTCAAATTTTTCTCTAAAAAACTCGCAGAGAAGTACTGGTAAAGCTATTGGTAAATACTGTGCTACTCGCTCTTCTAGTGGAGCTTTAAGAGTAGCCCAAACCCCACCAAGATCACTAATCCACTCTTTACCATGTCTTCCATATCCATAAACTTGATATTCTGAGATAACTATACTCCACGGTGGTAAATGTCCAGCTGTGTACATTGTTGAGCCCACAATAGACTTATATACGTAAATCCGACCCCAAGGTCTAATGTCTAGAAGGGTTATCCCCAGCCGTCCAGATCACACTCGAATCTTCTACTTTCAGGAGGAATTTGCCTTTTAACTCACCAATCAGCTCAGCGATCTCTTTATCACCTAATCCTAACTCTCTCACAAGATCACTGAATTTCAGCGTTTCCTGTTTACTCAGCTCTTCGAGTACTCTGAGCTTAAAATAGTCTTAGAGTCTAGTAATTTTTGCTCCACTTTCTCACCTTAATTAAAACTCTATTGAGATTTAATTTTGTGGGTAATTCGGGGAAATATCTTCTTAGAAATTCATAGAGGTTCACTACTTGAGCACCTTGAACACTAGGCTTTATCTCTACAAAACCCTCTCTCCATAAAAGCGAGAGTAGGTATAGTAAAAGTAGCCTTACATTTTCTGCCTCAACAGACGCTAAGTACTCGTTTCGTAAATAGTGTATAAGAATACCCGGCCTACTATTGTATTTTTCTAAGACATTTTTATCTCTCCTAATAATGTGACACGCAAGGCTTAATCCGTAATCTGTAGATGCTATGATGTATCTATTAATATCATCAATACTATACTTTACATGGCGTGGTATGTAGGGAAAAGATCTACATATGTATGGCTTGTAAATGTAATGTATTGAACACTTATTATTAACTAGAAAGGGACATGTAGACTTCTCATTGAGGTGAAGGACATAGCTGAATGCTATGTTAACACCACTAATGACATCATATACAGCATATCCCGGAGAAGTTGTAATACTCACCCCTCTGATCTTGCTCAGCTCTCTTAACACGATCTCCTCGTGCGGTAAAATGGATATAGGAGACATTCTACAACATTCTCCACACATATCACAGCGAAAAATAGGCAGATCGACCAAACTCTTTCACACCTCTTCCTTCCTAGACTGTCACATAGTATCCGGGGAGCTTTTCAGTATAAAGCGCTCTTATTCTCTCAACTCCTTTAATTTCTTCAATATATTCCACAACTGGTGGAGGTACGTATTTTTTCCACTCGCTACTTCCAATAGCCATTAATCTCCTTATTACACTACCCCTAAGCATTTCTCTATTAAAAGACGGCGGCTCAATTACTTTATACCCCTCTTCAGCGAATATTCTACTAATAATAGGGTTTAACGTTATAACAGCTTCAAAACTAGGACTGTATAGCTTCACGTAATGAACTGCAACTCTACTCACTTCTAGTGTTGGTAGAGTAACCGTTATTACTCTTGACAAGTCATAACCCCTCCACCTAAGGCTTCTGCGAATCATTTCTATCCTCTCTCCGGCAGTAAAAGGATTTTCAGGAGTGTGACTTTGACTAGCCATGCCAACAACAACGATTAGCTCGGTATAGTTTAAGAGACATTGCTCCATTACGTGTAAGTGGCCATAGTGAAGTGGCTGAAATCTAGCTATCATTAAACACCTAGACATAGTTCTCAACCCCTGATTCTGCTATTTAAATAGCTTAATTAATATTCACTATAAGTCAATACTCTGATCTCCTCACTACCCCAGAGAGGCGAGAGCTTCCTTGACGAATCATCAGCTCCCTGCATCTATTGGACATATCTATAATACCTAAAAGCGATGGCTACAAATGTTCAGCTACACTAACCATTCACTATTACTTCTACTTTTAAGGATTTGTAGCTATGACTAGTATTAAGATAGCCGTGCTTAGGAGGTGTTCAACTCGCGTGTTATTTTCTAAGATTTTTCTCATAGTATTATCATCTCCAATAAGACTAGCAAGTTCGTAGAGGCTCTTTTTGAGCTCTTCAAAGTCTTTAAGATTTCTCGAGGTCTTGTAGAGATCTAGTAGTATTCTTCTCAGGCGAGAGGATTCTACTCTAGCATCCCATAAACTCATTATAATAGCCTCGTTCACCCTACACGCCAAGCCAGGTATATATTGAACTACGTGTGATATCTCTTCAAGAAAACCATTCATAGCTTTAATAAAACCACTATATGCATCATCACTCCAAGTCTTCATATAGAGCTCGTAGTAAGAAACCACTGCGTCAATAATGTTCTTGATTCTCTCATCTTCTAAAAGCACTTCGCTGAGAGCTCTTGAGTTAATACATGCAAGCTCCATTAAAGAGCCCTAGCACAGATTCTACAGGGACCCATTAAAAGCCAAGGTGCTAATCACACTACTCAGCTCTCTCCTTAAAAGATCAAGTATTAAAATAGTAGAGACTTATTGAATAGCGTTTTTAGATATATGTGTGATTAAATTTGTTTTAGAAGTGTTATAACCTAAGGCTCTTGATTAAAACTATTAAGAGGAAAGCCTGTATTATGGAATTAAACGTGAAAATAGCAGAAAGAGTTAGTAGTGGAAGTTTCTATCTTACAGTGGGACAAGCGATAGCTCTTCTTCTAGGTCTAATTTTTAGCATAGTTCTTGCCCGTGTTCTAGGGCCAGGTAACTACGGCTTAATTGGTATTGCACTAGTTTATCCATCTCTGTTTATAAGTCTTACAGACCTCGGATTGAGTGCTGTTATATCCAGGTATTCTACAGCACCACTGACTCGTAGAGAAGTATATGTGTGGAGCGGTATTGCTATAAGAGCTCTACTAGCAATTATTGGTGGTGCAGTAGTTTACCTTATGGCCGAAACTTTCGCTTCTCTGCTCGGGAGAGTATATATAGAGCCTCTAATAAGGATCCTAGCTTTATATACAGTGTCGTCTTCAATTCTCGGTACACTCTACTCTGCGTTCGCTGGGCTTGGAAGGTACAAGATAAGTGCTTTCATGCTTATTCTACAGTATTTTCTGAAAGGCGTATTAGCCATTACTCTCTTACTTGCAGGATTACACATTTACGGTATTGCTCTCTCATATTCTCTCGCCTATACTGTATTAGTACCGGTATTCTTGGTTTTACTTGTAAGAGGTCTTAAACCAACTATATCACTAAGTGAGGGCATAGAAGTACTTAGAGTCGCTTTACCACTATATGTAGCTGTTGTGTGTGATGTATTTTTAAAACCTATTCTAGATACTAATCTCTCTAAATACATATCTAACTATGAATGGGGAAATTATAGTGTAGCATTTAACGTCTTAACGCCAATTAGCGCTCTCTCAGGAGCTATAATAACAGCTACTCTAACATCTCTACCGCTCTTAACCGAAGACAATGAGTCTTTGAAGAAGAATACGGGTGAGCTAGTTTTTTATACCACCACGGTGTTTAATGGATTAGCACTTCTCTACCTCTCTATACTTAAACCACTGGTTAGCATACTTTACGGTACTGAGTATTCAAGCGCCCCTGAATACGCTATAGCCGTTTCAGCCAGTACTATAGTGCCAGCTATTCTAGGTTCTCTTGTAATTGGAAACTATTTTGTTACTATAAAAGCAACTCGCTGGAATGCTGTTATTAGTGTTATTAGGGTGATCGCTGCTTTGATCACAGCGTATGTGAGCATACCAGTATTCGGCGTTTACGGTGTTGCTCTAGCTCTTTTAGCCGGTAATGTGATCTCGACATTAGTGGGCTACTATATACTAGTAGGTGTGTATCATGTACATATAGATTTTAAAAAATCTATCAAGGCCTCTGTACCAGCATTTACTGCTTTCACAATTGCCTACGTGTTAGTCAGCATAACTGGCAGTCAATTACTTAGTATTCTAATAGGTTTCGCCATGTATATCATCGTATACCTGCTACTCTTACCTGTGTTCTTAGAGAATAGGGTAATCGAGAACATTGTAAATATAGCATCCAGACTTGACTACGTAGGCGTACTTATAGAGAAAATTAGTCCATACTACTTCAAACTAATAGCGTACTTAAATAGGTCCTCGAAAACAGTAAGCACTTTTCACTCTAATGGGAAGGATTAGTAGCCATTTTTAATATTATATTCGAAAATAGTGCTTTAGGAGGTGGCTTTGTTGACTAGGTGGAAGTGTAATTATTGTAATTTCGAAGCAGATGTATTTTCACACTACTACTGGAAGTGTCCTATGTGCGGTAAGCCTCTTAGTTTAGTGTACACTACGACGGGGGAGATTGCTGAGTCTAGGAATATGTGGGAGCGCTATAGAGGATTTATGCCGTTTAAGCCTGAGAAGTATAGAGGCGAGGGACTTACACCGCTAATTGTAGAGAGTGCTGGTTCTCACAAACTACTATTTAAATTAGAGTACTTAAATCCTGGTGGTAGTTTTAAAGATCGTGGTACAGCTCTCGCCGTATATTATGGTTTTAAAATGATGTTTAAAAGGAGTGTTGTAGATACTAGTGGTAATACTGGTATCTCTGTAGCACTTTATTCTAAGCTCTACGGTTTAAATTCCATTATTATTATGCCGAGGGAGGCTCCTGAAGGTAAAAAGAAGGCTATTAGACAACTTGGTGGAATAGTAGTAGAGAGTGAAGGGCGTGTCGGTGCTAGTAAAGCTGTTTATAGCTATGTTAACGAGCTTGACACTTACTATGTGGCGCATTTGTGGAACCCACTATACATCATAGGTCACGCATCGATCTCATACGAGGTCTACGAAGAATATAGTGTACCAGACTACATTATTGTGCCTGTAGGCTCTGGAGGCCTCTTACTAGGCCTAGTTTATGGTTTTGAAAAATTGAGAGAACATGGTTTCACGGGTAAAGTACCGCGAGTAATTGCTGTTCAGGGATATAGTGTTCAACCATTATACACGGCTATATATGGAAGAACTCTAGAAGGAGAATCCTCTACACTCGCAGATGGCATAATGGTCTCTAATCCACCTAGAATAAGTGAAATAGTCTCAGCTATTAAGAGTACAAACGGAGATGTTGTGCTTGTAGGTAATAGTGAGATCGAGAGAGCACATAAAACACTGTGGGAGTGGGGTTTTACAGTTGAACCAACATCAGCAGTCGTATACGCAGCTTACGAGAAGCTCTCCTGGAAAATACCAGAGAAAAGTAGCATACTCTTAGTACTTACAGGTTCAGGCCTAAAAACACTATGAGGCACAAAAACACCAACTCCTCAAAGAACATATAAAAAGCACAATGCTGTAATTTAGTAAAGGCCCGCGGACACAGGTAGGCCTCAGCAATCTGCTGGGGCAGATAACTGTGTAGGTGTACAGAAACACACATTATCCCCCACGTGTGACGATGAACCCCGCCCCATGGGGTCTGTGGAGGCGGAGCCCTCTTCGGAGGGAGGGGGTGAACCGCCTTAGCCGGGGAAACCAGGCCAGGCCCGGAAGGGAGCAACCTAACCCCGGACACAGGCGTTCATGGGTCACCGGGGATGAGTCCGCGTGGAGAGGCTCTAGTGTGTGTTTCTGTACACCTACACAGGGCTGTGTCCGCGGGCTCTTCCCTACAGCTTGGTGTTTAATTATAGATGCCTCGAGTTAAAATTAGGAGAATACCTGAGTTTAGAGAAGTTATCTATAGCGAAGAGCACTGGAAACTTCTACAAGAGCTCAGGTCACTAGCGCTCAAAGTTATGAGTGTTTTTGTGAACAGCGGTATTGAAGCGTGGTTACATGGAAGTGTAGCTCGTGGTGATGTTAGTAGTGATAGTGATGTTGACATTGTAATACCCATGAGAATTCAGGGCTATCTGGTAGAATACCTACTCGAGAAAAATAATTATAAACCACGTACACGCTATATTGTAGTGGCTACACCAACAACTACTCCAAAAGCTGTTATTGTGCTAGATGACTATGAGCGCTTAGTCGTGAGCTTCCCCCTATTCGACTTCAAACCACAAGAACTAGAATTCTACAAATTCGGCGGCTATATAAAATACATAGACCTACTTGAAGGTAAGCGTGTACCAGGTGTAAATAAGAGTCTCATACTAATTAAGCCAACTCGGAGAGGACACGAAGAACTCCCTGTTATAGGCTGGGAGGATTACGTCGCAAAGCTACTAGATGTAAGCATAGAAACTATTACAGAACGTGTTAAGATCTTAACGAGGAGAGATGAAATAGGGAGAACAGGTATATATGCAAAAATAGCACTCTTACCTGACGAGAGCTTTGAAGAAGCATTAGAAAGACTACTCAAAGAAAGACGACTACTACACAGAACATTTACAACATTAGAGTAGCTAATATCGCGTTTTTAAAGCTGAAACGCTCATGAGATCTGAGTTTTGAATCTTAAAATGCCGATTACGCCTCCAAAGCCCTGAACTTCAAGTCCCAGTTCACTCTTACTCGGAATAATTATAACTTCTGATCCTCGCTCATAGGCAGATTTCAAAAGCTCGTAAATTTTTCCTCTCTCCTCGTCACTACTAGACTTCAACATGTCGTCAACTATAAGCGCTATTTTCACAGCACCTATTTGACAGGCCGAGAACACGTCTTCTAATCCATATACAACCATACTAGGATCTCTACTCAGAAGCTCTTTGAAGAGCTCAAATACACCTCGAGCTTTAATAAGCAAAAACTCGCCACTAATCTTCTTCACAATATCTCTGTTGAGTGCCTCTCGCACACCATGACACCCTCCGCTAGAAGTAAAATCTACGTATACTGGTAAACCCAGCGACTCTCTAATGGCACCTGCAACACGATCCTTAAGCTCGCCTGGGCCCGCAACCACGATCACGTCAACTCTCTCCCTCCTAGCAATCTCAATAACGCTATTTGCAACATGTGATACGTAGTTTTTCAGAATACTCTCATGGTCTACACTATAAGCCTTACTCGGTAGGTTGCTCACGTAGTCCCAAACATTCTTCACGCCCTGCTCTAGGATGAGGGCAATACATGCCTCATCATAGTCTACTGCAACAACTGCTACTCTAGGTCTACGCGTAGTGAATTTCTTGATAAAAGCTAACTCATATTCATTCCACTTCTCCCTGATAATGACAATAACGTCTCCCACACCTATAGCTATAGTGTGATGCTTTCCTCTAACACTAAATTCCTGAGGACCATCTACAATAATTCCACTAACTCTAAGTTTATCGGTGAATTGTTGAAACTCAACTCTTTTCACGGATATACCGAGCACCATGGGAATTCTACTGCTCTCACCACTCTCATGAAACTTCACTTCACGTGTTGTCTTAGCGTAAATAATATCCCCCTCTCTAATTACATTATAGAGCACCCACAAGTCGTCTAGAGTCTCACACTGTATTTTCAAAAACCCTCTCTTAAGATCTTCTTCAATAATTCTCACGGAGCTCTAACCTCACATTATACCTTAACATTTTATTGGGTTTTTAGCAGTATTATTTAGTAGAAATAATTAGAGCCTAGTGAGTGTAATTATGGAGCTTGAATTCTACGTTTTAGACACAACTTATGAAATTGTAGGAAGCGAGCCTCACATTATTATTTGGGGTATTACACGTGACGGTAGGAGAGTAGTTATACGTGATAGGAGTTTTAGACCATATTTCTACATTATACTAGAAGACCATGTGAACCCGCAGAGTATTATTAATAAAGTAAAAATCCTTGGAGAATCTGGGTCTCCGGTACTAAGTGTAGAGCTTGTTGATAAGAAATTTTTAGGTAGACCTGTAAAGGCACTTAAAGTAATAACACTCATTCCTGAGTATGTGCGAAAGTACAGGGAAAGAGCTAAACAGATCCCTGGTGTAGTAGACGTAGTAGAAGCAGATATAAGATTTAGTATGAGATACATACTAGACAAGGGTCTAAGACCCTGCGGGTGGCATATTGCAAGAGTAAATGAGCTTAAATCCACGCAGAGTTTTAGAGTTCAAGGAGAATATGAAGTAAGCGGTGAGATCGCCTCTCTTGAGGACTCCACACCTCCAAAGGACTTGAGAATAATGGCTATGGATATAGAAGTCTACATAGAGCACGGCTCTCCGAGACCACACCGAGATCCCGTGATTATTATTGGTACAGCTACTAATAGCGGAGAAGTAAAACAGTTTACTGCCGAGGACTTAGTAGACAAAAATATCATTTATGAATTTATAGACTATGTTTTAAAATATGATCCTGACATAGTGCTAGGCTATAATAGTAATAACTTCGACTGGCCATATTTACTTGGAAGATCAGAACATCTAGGAGTAAAATTAGATATTGGTAGGAGAAAGGGTGCTCCACCATCACAGAGCACTTATGGACATGTCTCTATCCCGGGAAGACTCCACGTAGACCTACTAAACTACGCTGAGGAAATTCCTGAAGTTAAATTGAAAAGTCTAGATGTAGTAGCTGATTATCTTGGCGTCATGAAGCGCTCTGAGAGAGTCTTAGTAGACTACGCAGAGTTCCCAAAGTATTGGAAGACTCCTGAAGGTAGAAAAATCCTTTTAAGATATAATTTAGATGATGTCATTTCAACATTAAAACTTGGAGAGAAATTCCTACCGTTCGCTATGCAACTCTCCTACATTACGAGGCTCCCACTAGACCAAGTTGGAGCTGCAAGTGTGGGTTACAGACTTGAGTGGTTTTTAATGTACGAAGCTCTTACTAGAGGAGAGCTAATACCAAATAGAATTGAGAAAGAAGCTGAGCCATATAGAGGTGCTATTGTGTTAAAACCTGCTCCTGGGATTCACAGCAATATCGCTGTATTAGACTTTACAAGCATGTATCCTAACATAATGATCAAGTACAATGTGGGCCCTGACACTATCGAGAAAGAAGCATTGTGTAATGAGGAAACTCACATTATAGCACCCGAAGTAGGGCACTGTTTTAGAAAAGAGCCAGAAGGCTTTTTCAAAAACGTGCTCACTAGGTTACTAGAGATTAGAAAAAAGATCAGAGAAGAGATGAAGAAGTATCCTCCAGGTTCATCAGAGTATGTATTACTAGATGAGAGGCAAAGAGCTGTAAAAATCCTGGCTAACGCGACTTACGGCTATATGGGGTGGGTGCAAGCACGATGGTACTGTCATGAATGTGCAGAGGCAGTTACAGCGTGGGGTAGGCAGCTAATAAAGAGTGTTATTGAGAAGGCCTCATCAATAGGATTAAAGGTCATATACGGAGATACAGACTCTCTGTTTACAACTTACGACCCAGAGAAGATTAAGCTACTTGCTAGCTTTGTTGAGGAGAATTTAGGCTTCGAGATCAAAATAGACAAAATCTACGCTCGTGTATTTTTCAGTGAAGCTAAGAAGAGATATGCTGGTCTACTAGAAGATGGTAGAATTGATATCGTTGGTTTTGAGGCTGTTAGAGGTGACTGGGCTGAAATAGCTAAAGAGGTTCAAGAAAAAGTCGTTGAGATATTGTTGAAAAAGAGTAGTGTTGACGAGGCCATAGACTATGTGAGGAGGGTTATTAGTGATCTTATTCAAGGAAAAATTCCGCTGGAAAAACTCGTAATATGGAAGACTCTTACAAAGTCTATAGGAGAGTATGAGGCAGAGGCACCACACGTAATGGCGGCTAAGAAGCTCATGAGACTTGGTTACAAGGTAGAGATTGGCGATAAAGTTGGCTTCATTATTATTAAAGGCTCCGGTAAAGTGTCTGAAAGAGCTGAGCCCTATATGGCTGTGAGAGATCCGCGCTTGATCGATGTAGACTACTATATAGACCGCCAGATAATCCCAGCAACGCTGAGAATACTCGGTTATTTCGGCGTTAGTGAGGCGCAATTAAGAAAAGTCTCTGCGGGAAGAAAGAGCCTCTTTGACTACTTAGGTAAGAAGTAAAGTGTAAAAATACTACTTAAATCACTAGATGAGCTCGTTAAACGTCAGCATAACTATTCCCGGCGCTTTAAAGTCTACTTTACCAATTCTAGCTCCTACTAAAATCTTCACGTTTTTCTCTGAAGATGCTTCTAGTAGCCTTTGTGTTATAATACCATCCATTACTATTGCGTATACAGAGTCTCTACTAGCGTTACTAATCTCACTAACTAGGTCTCTAACCGGTATTCTCTTAATTTCCTTCCAGTCTTTAGAGTATAATACAGCTTCTAGTGTTCCCTGTAGTGTTTTAACTACATCAGTTATGCCCGAAGGTATAGTAAGAGTCTCCTCTATTACTTCTCTTGAGATTCCATGTAGCCTCTTTTGGAACTCTAGGAGTGCTTGTGCGTCTCTATTGCCTTGCTTTACTAAGTTTTCTAAGTACTCGAATACAGGCTGGACTTTACTAAGAACTTCTTCTAGTTCTTTCCCAGTTAAATCCTCGATTTCTCTATTAGGCGGAGCTCTAGCTACATAATCTACTCTTAGTGTTCTTAACACTTCTTTTAACACGAGGTCGCCTCCATGATCGCCATCTACTAGGAGAACTATCTTCTTCTTGCTAGAAAGATCTTTTATAGTATTAGGTACTTTCTTCGCGCCTCCTAGTGCTATTACATTTCTATATCCGTATCTCAGAAGATTTATAACATCGGCCCTGCCTTCCACGACTATTACCGTATCACTCTCATCTATATTAGGCCCTGCAGGGAGGTTCTCGGGGCCATAACTTATTGGCTCTGGGACTCTCATAAGATCTTCTATTCTCTTAACAACTTCTTTTAAATCAGGTGTTTTCTCTTTACTCCACGCTTTGAGCAGCTCTACTGCCCGTTGAGTTATTTTCTTTATTTTCTCTAATCTCAAATCAGATATGTCTACTATTTTGATCTCTGCGTCGTAAGGGCCAACTCTATCTACAGACTCCACCATAGCCGCTAATAGAGCCGTTTCTACCCTGTCTAGGTTACATGGTATTAGTATCTCACCTTGTGTTTTTCCACCCTGTATTTTCACAGTTACCTGAATTCTACCCACTCTACCTTTATCTTGTAGAGTTTGTAGATCAAACTCGTCTCCAAAAAGCCCCTCAGTCTGCCCAAATATTGCTCCTATAATATCGTGTTTCTCTACAATGCCGTTAACTGTAATAGAGGCTTTAATTAAGTATTTTGCCATAAGCTCACCTACTAAGTAGGATTCTGTCGGAGAATTAGAGGTCCTCGCGTACCACCTAGTTAATTCTAAACAACACGTATTCTATTAACCTTTTTATTCTGCCAACTATAGCGTCTAATTCTCTTACTTCTACCAAACCCGCAAGCCGCACAATAGCCTTTAGCTACGTTAAAACTATGCCTACCACACCTTCTACACCTAATATGAGTCTTACTCCTACCGTGCTTACCAAAACTAGTAGTTCCTTTAACCAAATATACTCACCTAGCTGCTCGCTGTAGGCGAGACGAGGATAATAGTGTCTCCTCGTATAATAACTACCCCTAGTTTCCTAGTTGAACCGTCTTTTAACAACTCTTCTGCCTCTTCTAAAACCACGTTTAAGTGTTGGTCAAAGCTCTTTAACCTACCTCTTATTAACACACCCTCTCTAGTCTTTATTAACACGCTATTACCTAAGTTCTCTTCAAGTATTTTATGTGCGGTCTCACCCACTCCTACGCACCTCGTAATTATAACATACTAGTAAATTTGTAGTTAATGTTCTGCTAAGATAGTAGTTTGTTATAGGTTTATAAGCTTAGATTACAGTGGAGGTATTCATGGTGTATTGTGAAATAGGCAGGTTAGTAGTAACTAGAGGTGTTATATGTGCCGTTTAATAAAGGTGATTTTGTACTAGTAGAATACACTGTGAGAATTAAAGAAACAGGAGCCTTACTAGACACAACTAATGCTGACCTCGCGAAACAGGAAAACGTGTATGATGCAAGTAAACTATATGGGCCAACACTAGTAGTCCTCGGCAAGAACTGGATAAATAGTGTGGTAGAGGAGTGGATTTTAAATTCCAGCGAGAACGCTGAAGGAGAAGTAGAAGTACCTCCAAGTAAGGCTTTCGGCGAGAGAGATCCTGGAAAAGTGAGAGTTTATAGTCTACGTGAACTACAGAGAAGAGGTTACACGCCACGTATAGGCGATATTGTTGAAATAGATGGTTCTCAGGGTATTGTTAAACAAATTGGCGGTGGACGTGTCATCATTGACTTCAATCATCCACTCGCAGGTAAAACCCTAATATATAAAGTCAAAGTTATTAAGAAGCTCGAAAACTTCGAGGATAAGGTGAAAGCCCTGATCTCGAGGCACTTAAAAATACCCCAAGAGGACATCAGTGTAGACTATAATTCTAGTGAAAAGAAGCTTTCAATTAACATACCAGGTAAATATATTTCGCGTGAAAATCTCAATTACGCTAAGCTGGCCCTTGTAGCTGACCTCTTCGAACTCTTCAAAGACGAGATCCAGGGCCTAGTGTTTAGTGAGGTATTTAAACGACCATAAGTGACTTAATAAAGTGTTCTCTAATAAGTGACAATAATGAGACTTAGTTTTTACAGGTCTCTGAGACTATAGGTTATTCAATTATGCCTGTTTCTTGTAAAACTCTCATAGCTGCCTCTCGGCTTAATCCACTTTCGCCTAAAATAGTGTATCTTTCAGGTCTTATTGTATGAGCGAGTGTGAGTGCTTTTATAATATCCTCATTACTAACTCCGAGTTCTCTTGCTGTAGTTGGCAAGCCTATTTTCTTCATGATATTCCTAATTTTCCTCCATAATGGGTCTCCATATATGTAGAGCATTACTATTGTGCCAAGAGCCACTCCTTCTCCGTGGAGAGCTTTTCCCGGTGCTACTAGTTCAAGTGCGTGGCTAAATAAGTGTTCACTTCCACTAGCAGGTCTGCTTGAACCCGCGATACACATTGATACACCACTACTAATAAGTGCTTCAACAAGTATTCGTACTCCTCCAGGTACTCCGCTAGCAATAACTTCGTGATATCTAAGTGCGTGTTTAGCACTTAGTAATGCTAGTTGGGCTGCATAGTCTCCATAATACTCTCCTTTAAGCCTGTGAGCAAGTCTCCAGTCTTTTACAGAGACGAGTTTGCCTAGTAGATCTCCTATACCTGAGAGTATCAGTTTTCTCGGCGCTCTCGATATTAGATCTATGTCTGCTATAACAGCATATGGCGTTGCCACGTGTATACTGTAAGGCTTATTAGTGCCCTTTAAACTAGCAAAAGGACTCGCTATGCCATCGTGACTAGGTGCTAGAGGCACACTTACAACTGGTACTCCTAATCTATACCCTACGTACTTAGCAACATCTACGGCTTTACCTCCTCCAACACCTATAATTAAGTTTACATGCGCTTTCCTCGCTACTTCGCTGATTTCCTCAGCCTCACCTAGTGTAGAGGTCTTAGTAATTAGTATTTTTGGCTTAGTACATTCACTCACAATTTTCTCCACAAGTACTCCTCCAACTCTATAAGTGTTTTCACCTGTAACAATTCCAACACTACTACTCCCACAATCAATGATCTTATCTACAATATCTCGTATCTTGACGATAGCTCCACTACCAATAATAACCTTCTTTGGTAGCTCTATATCATGAGTACTCGGCGCACCCACTAATACCCCTAAGCTTAATAAGAGTCTTGACGTGTCTAAAAACTATGGCTTTAGTATAGGTGTAGTAAAATGAATAGTGTAGAGTCAAAGACTACTACTGTGGGGCTTGTCGTGGGAGACACTGTTATACTAGCAGCGGATAAGAGAGCTACCGCAGGTACGGCTGTTTATCATAAGGCCGTCAAGAAAATCCTTAAAATAAATGATTACTCAGCAATGACGATCTCGGGGCTTGTTGCTGATGCACAGTTCTTAGTTGAAAATGCGAGAGCCTTGTCGAGAAGATATGAGCTCCAGTTAAAAAAGCCTATTGAAATTAAAAGCTTAGCAAACTATCTATCACTACTATTATCAATTTACTTAAGAGCTTATCCATTTCTAGTACAATTACTACTAGGAGGATATGATTCCAGTGGTCCAAGCTTATACTATCTAGACCTCTATGGTACACTAACTCGCGAGAAATACATGTCTACTGGAAGCGGCTCGCCTATAGCTCTCGGCGTTCTCGAATCTTCTTATCGCGACAACATGGATCTCGAAGAGGCTAAAAAACTCGCCGTGAAAGCGGTTATAAGTGCACTTTCTAGGGATGGCTTTAGTGGTGAAGGCGTAGACGTGGTAGTTATAAATAAAGATGGTATGAGAGAAGAATCAATTCAACTTAGAAAAGCACTTTCATAGTTAACTCTTACTTAATAGTTTTAACTACTAAGAGAAGATCTCCTATTCCTCTTAAACATTAAATTTAAAAACCTATATATATGGATTTAGACTTGTAGAGCATGGTGCTCCTCAAGTATAAAAACAGGGGTTTAATGTGGAGGCTGGCAGACTACAACTAGATAAAAACAAGTTAGTGTTACTTAAGAGTATTTTAGAGGAGATAAGCCCCGAGCTTGAGCTAGCGAGTATAGAGTTTGAAGGCCCATTTATAACTATCTATGTTAAAAATAGAAGGGCACTAGCAGAAAATCAAGCACTAGCACAAAACATTGCTAAGAAAGTGAGAAAGCGAATTGTTATAAGAGTAATTAGTGATATGAGGCTTAAACCTGAAGAAGCAAAATCTAAAATACTAGAGCTATCACCTAAAGAGGCTGGTGTAGATCCTAATAGCATGTTTTTTGACGAGGCACTAGGAGAGGTCTGGGTTAAAGCTCTTAGACCAGGCTATCTTGGAGGTAAAGTTAGAGCGTCTATACTCGCAGAGACTGGCTGGAGAATAGTACCTCAGAGGATCTCACCGCTGGAGTCAAAAACACTAAGAGAAGTGACTAGCCTTATATTGAAACAGGCACCTTACAGGTTAGAGTTTTTGAGAAAACTTGGTGAGCGAATACACAGAGACATAGTGGTGAAAAACAATTATGTTAGGGTAACCGCTCTTGGAGGATTTAAAGAAGTAGGTAGATCCGCTATACTAGTAGAGACTAGAGAAAGTAGAGTTATACTAGATTTTGGAGTAAATATCGGAATGCTGGGAGATCCCAGTAGAGCCTACCCAACCGTAGATGTAGACTCACTTAAGATAGATGAGCTTGACGCTGTAATTGTAACACACGCACACCTAGATCACGCCGGGTTAGTCCCACTTCTCTATAAGTATGGTTATCGTGGACCACTATACGTTACAGAGCCTACGAGAGAGCTTATGGCGATAATGATCAAGGACCTCATAGATGTGGCAAAAAGGTCTGGGAGATATATTCCATTTGGAGAAAAAGATCTTGCGGTAGCACTGGTACATACTATTACAGTCAGCTATGACGAGGTAACCGATGTTGCCCCAGATATAAAACTCACCATGTATAATGCAGGACACATTCTAGGCTCTGCAATAGCGCATTTACATATAGGACCGGGCCTTTACAATATAGTCTATACTGGCGACTTTAAGTATGCTGATACAAGGTTGCTCTCAAAATCACACACAGTATTTCCAAGAGTAGAGGCTCTCATAATGGAGGGTACATATGGTGCCACTCTACAAGAGGAGCGTCAAAAAGCCGAGCAAAGACTTATTGAAATAACTAGTAGAGTTGCCGAGAAGAAAGGTGTCGTGTTAATACCGGTATTCTCTGTAGGTAGGGGGCAAGAAATACTATTAGTTTTAAACGAGGCTATGAGGGAGAAAAAGATCCCAGAAATGCCTATATATGTTGAAGGGCTTATCAACGAGGTTACAGCTGTTCATCTCCAATACCCAGAGTACTTGAGTAAACGTGTAAAAGACCTCATACTTGAAGGTGAAAATCCCTTCGTTACTGAAAACGTGAAGTTAATAGAGGGAGAGGCTCCGAGACCTGACATTGTTGAGGATCGTCCATGTGTAATACTCGCTACGAACGGTATGCTTAATGGTGGTCCTGCTGTAGACTATTTCCGACTAATAGCTAGTGATCCGAGAAGCGCACTAGTATTTGTTGGCTATCAAGCTGAGGGTACTCTCGGTAGGAGGATTAGAGATGGTGCTCGCGAAGTTCCAGTAGTTATTGAAGGTAAAGTAGAGGTTTTAAATATACAATTAGAAGTACATAGCATTGATGGATTTAGCGGTCACAGTGATCAAAGGGAGTTAGTGTCTTACGTTAAGAGCATTACTCCAAAACCTAAGAAAATCATAATAAATCACGGTGAGCCCTCAGCACTACAAGCACTCTATATGTTGTTAAAGACATCTAGAGAAATAAGGCAATTTGCCTCTGCTATATACGTGCCTTCAAACCTAGATTCACTAAATCTAACAGCATCATAGTAAATAATTACGAGTAGTTAATAATAATACAATAGTATTATAGTGTATTTTTAGTATAAGTGGTGGTTACTGTGAGTATTAGGAGAGTGCTTTTCCCAGGTAGATTTCAGCCTTTTCACAATGGGCATTTTGAAGCCCTACTGCAACTACTAGGAGAATATGATGAGGTTATAATTGCAATTGGAAGTGCACAAGAGGGTTATACCTGTAAAAACCCGTTTACAGCTGGTGAGCGAATGGAAATGATAGATCAGCTACTACGTCGCAGAAATCTGCGTAATAGAGTTTGGATAGTCGCAATACCAGATATAAATATGCCTCCAGCATGGACAGCCTACTCGCTATCCATGGTTCCACGAGTAGAAGCTGTTGCTTCTGGTAATCCACAGGTTCTCTACCTCTACGAGTGGCTTGGATTTAAAGTTAAGAGAATAAAGCTTGTAGAGCCCGAGAAGTACCAGGGCTCTAGAGTACGGGAGTTAATAGTACAGGGTAAAGATGAGTGGAGAGAACTAGTACCTCCTGAAGTAGCAGAGTATATTGATAGTATAAGAGGTGTAGAAAGAGTTAGGAGGTTGTGTCTTAATGAGCATAGTGGAAATAGATGGTAGTTTTGGTGAGGGTGGAGGTCAAATACTGAGATATGCTTTAGCGTTCTCAGCGCTAACGCTTAAACCCCTTAAAATATATAATATTAGAGCTAAACGCGATAATCCAGGCCTGAGACCACAACACTTAACAGCAGTAAAAGCTATTGCTAAGCTCACAAATGGCGAGGTAGAAAACGCCTATGTTGGAAGCACCTCTCTAGTATTTAAACCACGTGAAAGACTTTGTGGAGAATTCGATTTTGATATTGGGACTGCTGGGAGCGTCTCACTAGTAATACAAGCTATATTACCGGTACTTTTACACGCAGACTGCAGATCTAAAGTAACACTACACGGAGGTACAAACGTAACGTGGAGCCCGCCAATAGACTATATGATCCACGTCTTCAAGCATAATTTAAAACTATTCAATATAGATTTAGATATTAAAGTCAAGAGAAGAGGGCACTATCCACGTGGTGGTGGAATAGTAGAACTTACAGTCACACCATTAAAAGAGCCTATAAAAACAGTGAGTATCATAAATCGCGGCAAACCCCTCTCACTACATGTTATAAGCCACGCTGTTAAACTCCCACATCACGTAGCTAAGAGACAGGCTGACGCTGTGTTAAGAGTTCTACGTAATATTATAAATGTAAAGTATAGTGTTGAATTAGAAACATATCCTCCTGAGAGAGATCCCCACCTAGGTCCAGGTAGTGGTGTATTAGTCTACTTAGATACAAGTAGTGGTACTAGACTAGGGGGAGACTCTGTGGGTGAAAAAGGTAAGCCAGCTGAAATTGTAGGCGAAGAGGCTGCACGCATACTACTTGAAGACTACGAGACTGGAATGGCTTTCGACAGGCACATGGCTGATATGCTAATACCATATATGTTCCTCGCTAAGGGTACTAGTAGTGTTGGAGTTGCACGAGTAACTCTACATGCAATAACAGCTATTGAAGTAGCGAGGGCATTTATACCTAATACCAGCGTCACTATTCATGGAGATCTCGATAAGCCCGGGATAATCACAGTGAGTAGTGCTGGGTTTTCTTCATAAAGCTCTCTACTAGTACTCTTCTAATTACATCTAAGTTTACTCCACTAAGTGCCGAGATCGGTATTGGCTCTAGCCCTGTTACCTCATGAATTAATTTAACAACACTATTAATCTGCTCGCAGGTGAGCTGATCAATTTTATTCAACACTACTGTTATCGGTTTATCTCCAAGAATACTTCTAAGTGAGAAAAACACGTTAAACTGTTCTCTCGGCGTGTAATAGAAGTTCTCGGTAAAATCGAACATGTAGATCATGTGATCTGCTAGGTGTTTTAAAGCTAGTATAGTCTTATACTCTACTAAGTTCTTTTTTTCAATCGGCGAGTCTAGCACACCAGGAGAGTCTAGTAATACTATTTTACCATAGTGCTCCACGTTAATGTGCCCAGCTATTAACCTCTTCGTAGTAAACGGGTATACACCTATCTCAGGCCTAGCACTCGTCAATTTAGAGAGCAGTGTTGACTTACCTACCTGAGGTAAGCCAGCAATGACAACAACGTAATCACCTCTAATGTCAGGCATTTTAGCTAACTCGCTAAGAAATTCTCGTAGTTTTAAAACACGCCTATTAATTCTCTTATATACTGAAAGCATTCTTGCAACACCAATTCTCATTACATAGGCCTCACGAGTCTCATTCTCACTTTTATTAATTTCGCTTAGAGCATTACGGTATATCGCTCTTAACTGTTTAATAGACTTCTTAACTACGTTTTCAAATACGTCTATATTTTCTCCTATGAAAGCTCTGTATAATTCTATACAGAAAGCTCTCTGAGATTTTAATTCACTTAGAACTCTAAGTATTCTAGTAAGTTCCGCGTGTATACTAGTATATGTGTAATTGAGTTTTCTCTTCATTAGATTAGAAAATCGCTCTCTTATTTGAGGTCTAAGCTTCTTTAACCCTCTATTAATATATTCGTAGAGTTCACTATAACTCTTAATATACATGAATGCCATAGTCACATTAACACTTCATAACTACACCCCTAAATATCCTCTCTACGTGTTTTAAAGTGTATTAGGATGTGTTGATTTTGTATATTTAGAACTACTGCTCTAAGCCTTCTATAGCTAGTTCCACTAACATTAAATACTGAGACTATTTCTTCTTCGCTTGGCATTTTACCAGTCTCTATAATTCTAGTCACCATGTATGCAAGAGCATATTTACACCTCTCACTTCTAGCTAAGAGTGCTGGGTTTATTTTCTCCAGTACTTTCAGCCCTTTATTCACGAGTTCCCAGTAATTGTGTTTCTCAATACTCTTACGAGCTCTTATAGAAGCTAATGATATTATTGTCTTCACAAATCTCCCAGTCGTAAATAGCTTATTGTAATCTACCTCTAACCACGGCTTATCACTAATTTTTTTACTCACAGTTGAGTAGAGTTTTAGGATCTTCCTATATTTGGGTGAGGAGACTCTTACTCTATTATCTCCAAATCTCTTCTCTCTCAAGCTGAGATACTCCTCTCTCTTACTTATAGCATAGTCGGGAATGTCGCTTGAAATCAGCTTACCTTGAACAATGCCGCAGTGAGAACATACCACCTCTCCGCGCTCATAATCCCAAATAAGTATACTACCACAAAACTCGCACTTCATAGTCTATCCTCTACTAATAGAGCTCTGTAGTGGCTTGTTTTATGTTGAGTGTTTATGTAACTAGACTCAGAGAGATTAGTGAAAGTGTTTTCTATATGTCTCATCTATTCATATAAATACCTCTAGCACTCTTAGAGTCTAGTAGAGGTGGCTCATTTGCTACCAGGAACAGCTGTTGGTTTAAAAACCAAGGAGGGTATTGTGTTAGCTACTGATAAGAGAGTTACATATGAGGGTTTTATTCTCAGTAAACAGGCAAAGAAAGTCTACATGATTACTGGGAGAATTGGTGTAGCTTTCGCTGGGTTAATGGGTGATGTTGGATATTTAACGAAACTGTTAAAAATAGAATCTAAGTCTTATGAGCTAAGAGTAGGTAGAGATATTAAAACGCGTAGTCTAGCTAAAATACTCTCACTAGTACTCTACACTTACAAGTTGATTCCAATGTTCACGGAAACTATTGTAGGAGGCTATGATGAAGAAGGTCCAGCACTTTTTGTCTTAGACCCTGTAGGAAGCTTGATAGAGGAGAAATACGCTGCTGTAGGTTCAGGCTCTCAACTAGCACTAGGCTATATTGAGCCTAAATATCGTGAAGACCTAAAAATAGAAGAAGCCGAGAAAATAGCTATAGAAGCTATAAAGACTGTTATTGAGAGAGATGTGTTATCGGGAGATGGAGTAGACATGGTAGTAATAACTAGAGAAGGCTATCGTGAAAAAACATACCTCTTCAAAACACTACCTGAAAAATAAGAGGTCCTACACAAAATAACTTCTAAGGGCCCGTCGCCTAGCTAGGATAGGGCGCCGGCCTTCGGAGCCGGAGGTCCCGGGTTCAAATCCCGGCGGGCCCGTATCAAACCTTATAATTTCATATTCACGTATATGCGATAAACTTGTATTTCATATAGCGTCTTTTAAATGCTCTCTTATCTACTTAGTGAATAGTTACTACTTTAATTCTTCCCGACTTCTTTATTTATTATCTTGCTAGAAACGAGTAGTTTCTGAGCGTTTTTAGTATTCTAGCTTACTCCTCACCTACCTCTAGTCAATTGAATTATGTTAAATGCTATGATTAGTAACATGGCTATGGTTAAACCCCATATTATTGGTGTCACTATGTTTGTTAATGCTTCAACACTAATACCTCCCTGCTCAATGGCAAATATCACTATAACTATGTAGAGTAGTATTCTAAGATACTCTGCTACTGGTGTAAGTAACTGCATTTCTGTTCTTAGCTCTGAGCTCTTATATATGTAGCTTATGAAAGCATCAATTAGTATAAAGCCCATAATTATAATTAACAAGGCCTTGACAAATCCAGCAATATATAAGTTAATTAATAATAATGATGTATCTGCAATATCCCTTAACCCTATGTAGCTTGAGGCATAGTGTACTCCAAGTATTATGAAAACTATATATATGATCCACGAAGCCATTATTCCAAAAAACTCGCTAACCATAAACCCAGTACGCTTTATAGCTCTTCCAAAACTAAATCTCCTTAACCACTCCTCTAAGCCGAGTTTATCAAGACTCTTAACTAATAGGATCTTAACACCCTTACCTAGAACATATCCTACAATTATCAGTAATGCCGCAATACCTACACCCGTTAAAATCCTAGTAATGAGTTCTATGTTCACTTCTATCAATTTCTCCACCATAAGAGGTAATTATAATTCAAGAATAAATAGAGTATTTCACTACATATTTAACAGTGTGGGGCTAGAAAAATGTACATTAGCTATCCCACTAAGTTTGAAACCTATGGTGCAGTTAAAATCTTTGAGTTATCAAAAGTACATTCATTACTTGCTGTTAAAGGAGAGTGGAAACCTGGATTATACAATATACCTGATTTTAGAGAATTAGAGAGAATCGCGGAGTCAACAGTTATAGTTGTACCAGTGAAAGACGAAGATCTCATGGTTTTTGAAGGAGTCTTAATGGCTATACCAGTATACTCTCCACTCATAGTTATATCAGCTTCTACTCAACATCCCCTAAACATTTATAGTATTGAAATTGATGTAGTAAAAACCCTATATAGAGTTACTGGTAGACCAGTAATCGTAGTACACCAGAGAGATCCAATCATAGCTGAGGAGATCAGAGAGTATTTACCGGGAATAGTAGATGAAGATGAACTTGTGAGATATGGTAAGGGAGAAGCAGTATTATTAAGTATATTATTAGCTGATGGGTTAAAAGCAGAAAATATAGGGTTTGTCGACGCAGACAACTATATTCCCGGAGCAGTACTAGAATATACATTAATATACTATACAGCTCTAAATATGAGTGAATCAGACTATAAAATGGTTAGAGTTTCATGGGGGTATAAGGCTTGGAGCTCTAGTGATTTATATCTTAGGAGATCTGGCAGAACATCGCTCGTAGTAAATAGCGTCTTAAATAAAGTATTATCTTTTAAGAGGAGAGCTGAAACCGATATTATTAAGACAAGTAATAGTGGTGAACACGCTATGAGCATTCAATTAGCTAAAGAACTAGTCTATGCTAGCGGATATGGAGTTGAAACACAAGAACTAATTAGTATTCTTGAGTTATGTTACTTAGGTATTGACGAAAACATGTGTAAAGCTTTACCTCAAAACATTGAGATCTACCAAGTTGAGTCAAGAAACCCCCATATACACTCGGAAAAGGGTGAATCACACATTGCTAGCATGATAATTGAGAGTCTCGCTACGATATACTACTCAAAACTCGTAGATGAGAGGGGGAAAACATTAATACTAGATACTCTCAGAGAACTAGCATATGAGACAGAACCTCCCCCACCACTTAGATACGAAATTCCACGAAGCTTAAACACAAAGAGCTTCTTAGATAGGATTATAAGCGAGAGCAAGATGAGTGTTGCTTTTGGAATATGAGTCCTTCTACTCAAAACTCAAAAACATAGTAGAAATAAAAACAATATTATTGTTTTAAGAAATAGATATATGGTTTTAAAGCAGTACGCTAATATTACTAGGTGAGGATGTGCGTCTTGAGGCAGGTACAGAGATCACTAGTGTTCATTACTAGCATTATCATATTCACGCTCTGCGCGCTTTTCACGCTCTCTGCGAATTATGCTCAGAGCCAAGTAATTTTTGTTGTTTTTGATAGTTGTAGCTACGAAGTTGCAAGTGACATTAATAGGCTATTTCTCAATAATACAGGTATAATTGTTTTTCCCTACACGATCACTAGTGTTACATCTAGCTCGTACTATGTAGTACTAGCTACTAATATCTCGTTTCAAAGCGAAGTAGACCGTGTTTTAAAGCTCATTACAACTAGTAGTAACACGCGCTATGTAGGGACAAGTATACTAAGTGTGAGTAATAACATTATTAGTCACGAAGACTTGTGGAGTTACTGCATATATAGAGATGAAGACTCTCTTAGACGAGTGTTTGAAACTATATCTGTGAGAGAGGAGACTTCTAAGTCTACTTTACCATTACCACTACCCATAGTAGCTCTCGTAGTAGCATCTATAATGGTTTTCTCAATAAGTCAAATAAGTCAAAGTAGTAAAGAGAAAATTATAACCGCGTTTAAAAAGGCCTTTATACTACTGCTCTTCACACTACTCAGATTTAGAATTCGAAGTGAAAATCTACTAGAACACCCTGTTAGGAGAGCAATATATGAAAAAGTCATATCGGAGAAAGTAGTTCCAATAAGTGGTCTAATGAAAATTACTAGTAGAGCTGTTCTAGAGTGGCATTTATCAGTTTTAGTTAGAGCTGGAATTATACGTGAAATTAGAGTTGTCAGTAAAAGGTTTATTATTGATTTATTGAACCTGCGTGAAGCACTGAGCAAACTTGCAAGAATAGATGCTAGAGTTGAGTGCATTCTAAGAGAAGCTACTAGTAACAATAACACTTTAGAAGAAATATCCCGAAAGTGCCGCGTTGACGAGAGAACTGTTCATACTATTATAAGTTTAACTAGTGAGCGCGTCAAATAGTGATCTCTAATTCACCAGTAAGGTCTATACTAAGTTTATTTAAATTTAGCAGTTGTTAAATCTATTATGGTGTAAAACATGCCACTATGGAAGTGCACTATATGTGGACTTATATACGAAGCTACTGAGCCACCGGAAAAATGCCCTAAGTGTGGAGCACCCAAGGATAAATTTACAAAGCTCACAGAAGAAGAGGAGCGATTAGTAATTAGATCGAGGTTATCTAACTACTTACACGTGAAGGCGCATACTCTTCTCCAGGAGCTACTCGAGATCGCCGAGAAGGGTATTGCCGATAACCTAGATCCAGGTTGCTACAAGATATTTATGGAGGAGAAGGAGTTCGCCACTATAACAATTCAAAAAATTAAAGCCGAGCTTGAAGCACACTTAAAGAAAGGTAAGTGGGGTTAAATACTAGATCCGAAATAAGTTTTTTACATAATACTCTAAACATCTAGCTGAGTCATACACTGTTTAAATCTCTTCAATTAAATCTTATTCTAATAGAGGAGTTAATATGCGATTAAGTACCAGGGACGTTTTACTTGCTAAGGATTATAGTTTTCTAAAGATCGCGGAGCCTGCATCTACTCCAAGCTATGTTGATTTACAATTTAAGGACATTATTCCAGAGCTTTCAGGTCTTGATATAGGTAATTGTAAACTCTACACTCACCAGTACTTAGCTTATAGTAGGTTGAAAGAGGGTTTAAATGTTGTTTTAAGAGCTGGTACTGGCAGCGGGAAGACTGAGGCTTGGGTGCTTTATTTTCTTGAAAATGTGAAAAAATGTGCTGACTATTGCGCTATTGTCCTCTACCCCACGCTAGCTCTCGCAAACGATCAGATTAAAAGGCTAGAGAAGTATACTAGTATAGTTAAGAAGAGTGCTTTACAGCTTGATAGTGTTAAAAAAGAAGAGTACTTGAAAACTAGTAGTGTAACTACGCTGAAAGCCAATATTGCCTCATCAAATCTAATTATAACAAACCCAGCATTCCTACTACATGATGTGAAAAAGTACTTTGTAAAGAAAGAGAGTTCTCTTCTCTCACCTATTTACACTAGACTAGAATTCCTTGTCATAGATGAGATTGATTTTTACAGTCCTAGAAGCCTAGCACTACTACTTTCACTGGTAACACTACTCTCTAAGATAACTGAGAGACCTCTACAAGTAGCTGTACTCTCAGCTGGTATCTCTAACCCTGAAGAACTCTGCAATTTCTTAGAGAAAACTACGAATAAGAAGTGTTGTATTATAGATGGAAGTCCATTTAGAGTTGAAAATAATATATACATAGTTCTTAGCAAGAATCTCGAAGAGATTTGGAATAGAGTTAGGACAGCGTGGCGTGAACTTAGTGTTAAATACTCAGAGTTACAACAATATGCTAATATTATTGAGAACTTTGAGGAGTTTAAGAAAAATGCATTCTACTTCCTCTCTATATTAGAGAGTCTTGGAGTGGAAGTGCCTAGTCTAAGCATAGATCCTGTTGAGATTATTGCTAGCTATTTATTAGACGAGTACGTTACACTCGTCTTTACTAGGAGTATTAATACAGCTGAAGAGGTCGTGAGGGCTATTAAAACGAGATATGGAGCTCAGTCCCCCATAGCAGCACACCACCACCTAGTACCTAAGAGGATTAGAGAGGAAGTAGAGAGGGCCGCTAGAGAGGGTAAATTAAAGGTCATTGTCTCTCCGAGGACTCTCTCTCAAGGTATAGATATTGGCTTAGTAGCACGCATAGTGCACTTAGGACTTCCTGATAGTGTTAGAGAGTTTTATCAGAGAGAGGGAAGAAAGGGGAGGAGAGTTGAGCTCGGATTCTCAGAGACAATTATAATACCGTATTCACGGTGGGATAGAGAGCTACTAAGTCAAGGTGTTGAAATGTTTAAGTCTTGGCTAAGTCTAGGATTAGAAAAGACGCTCATTAATCCAGAAAACCTCTATACCTATCTACTAAGTGGTGTTTTAAAACTAATATCACCTTGGTTTAAAGAGCCTTTATCTGATGTCGAGATCAAAGCTCTTGAGAGTATTGGTGTGCTCTCACGTGAAGGTGTGGTCAATGAGAAGCTTATACGTGAGCTCTACAATAAACTAAACTTTTACGAGTATGCTCCACCATATGGCATAAAGAGATATCTTGAGAAAAATGGTTCTCTAATACCACTAGAGCCTATTGGCCACTGTGACCTAGTAGAAAAATTCCAGCCTGGATGTATAGACTACGGCGAAGAGTCAATAGTGATATCTATAAATTATGGCAAGAGTACTAGGCACGTGAGAAGTGTGATTGAGAAGTCTATAAGAGACATTGATTTCAAATCTTACGACGCCTTAGCAGTAGCTCTTGAAGAGTACAGGTATATTAAAATGAACTGGGGTGAGAAACCACAGTTTATGAGGGATCTCCTAGCTGGGAGAATTACGAGTGAAGAACTATGTGTTGTTTATGTTCCTCGCAATGGATTTGGAAAATATGTTAAAGTACCAGAGCGCTGTATCTGGACTGTTCGCTCTGAGAAACCTAGATTTATACTTGTTAAGGGGAAGCCTATTGTCTACTATGACAAGAAGACTATTTACGTCCCAATGCCAACAGCTGGCGAGTACAGGGACTTCACATATGGCTATAGCTATAGTGTTGATCCGCGTGAGAATGCGGAGTTATTGAGGCTAGCTCTAGGGCTTTTAGTAATAGTACTCAGGAGATTGAAAGGTATACCGCTCGGAGCGGTTATGTATGATGTTACGAAAATAGGTGAAGACAAGTACTTTACACTCTATGAGCCTGAAGCAGCAGGGATCATTGAAAAACTCGACTGGCTAGAAATTAGAAGACTCCTAAAGAACTATATTCCAGATGAGCTTGACAGAATACTCCTCTCAGAAATAGATGACCTAGCATACTCGACTTTAGTAACAATAGAATTTAACTGGGATATTGTGAAAGAGCAGGCTATTAGAGTCGTGGACTATATTCTAGCTAGAGATAAGCTGAGAGTTCTATTTAGAGATAAGGAGATCTATATACCTCGTCCAAGCCCGGCTCTAAAAATAATTGCGTATAATATTACTAGTGAAGTTCTAGGCGAGGAAAGTATAGCTCCAACATTACTAGTTTGTCAAGGATTCTATGATGGCGAGGACTTCCACGGTGTAGCTGAGCTTTACCCACCAATACCACTAGTAAAACCTCCACGTAGTCTACTCGAAGTAGAAGAAACACTACTAAGAAGAGTTTTCTACGAGGACTTTACACTACTAGTAGAGAGCCGGGATGTCACTCTTGCACAGCTTAAACAAGCTAACTTAAAGCGCCTAGTGTCTTTTATAGAGAATTATAGTGATAAAGTTGTAGATTTCTCAGAATTACTGAGTAAATATGGATTAGAATTTTTAAGAATAGATGACATTGTAACATATATTGGTTTTGAAGCTCCGGTAAGTGCCGCGAAAATTAGAGAAGTAATTAAACAAGTTGAAGAGTCAAAGAACTTGACGACTAAAACACGAGAACACTTATTAGAGTATGTTAAATTTAAGAGTAAAGCTTTATACACGGCATATTTAATTATAAGTGAATTCTACAAATCACAAAAATAGCTGAGGGCAGGGGATTAGTGACCTTGACTCTAAACCCGGAGATCCTGGTGTTGAGTCAAATTATAGCCGTATTAGTCTTACTAATAATAGTATTAATTGCCATTTTCGATGTTCGAGGTGTTGTTAGAGAGGTACTCACACTCATGCTTCTCATATCCATTATTATAAACTACGGAATTGTTTATGCAGTGTCTAAGAGTGGTGTGTCTATAACTATATATCCACTATTTATTACTGAACAGTATAATGCCTACGGATCTTTCTACCCTGATCTCAGTCAGATCTCGCTACTACTCATACTAATAATGTGGAGAAGAGAGCTACTCAAAATACTTAAAACATTTAAAGTTCCTAGAAAAGTAATAACACAATTAAACTAAGAAACCAGAGTACGTAACTCCTCTCTTCTTTAGTTTAATAAGAGCAAAACCTCTAGTGTTAGAGATTCAAGAAATAATACTTAAAAGCCCTTTACAAGAATTTCACTAGTAGACGCCGCCGTAGTATAGCCCGGTCAAGTATGCGGGCCTCTCGAGCCCGTGACACCCTAAAGGCCCGAGGAGGGTGCGGGAAACCCGGGTTCAAATCCCGGCGGCGGCATATTTAGAAAATATCTTATTTTTCTTGTTAATCGGGTTTTGGTGGAGTTACATTTACTTGGCCTTGATATTTACCTTGATATGGCTTATAAACAGGGCTACTTGTTCTCAGGAACACTACGTGGAGGAATCTCTGTTCAGGGTATACTTTAACAGGGTTTGGGCCCCCTATTAGCTCAATAGTAATATTTCCTTTAAACCCGGCGTCTATAACTGTTGGTGGTATGTATATTCCTGCTCTCGCAAAACTACTCCTCAAGTTTACTAGTCCCACGAGATCGTGTGGTAATTCAACCCACTCAAGAGTAGTTGCTAATACATGTTCGTAGGGTTTAATTGTAAAGCCCTCTTCCAGGCTAACATCACTACACTCTAAGACCTCTAATACATTCATGAATCTCGTATCCACAACTAGGTTAGTGTTCTTAAATCTGCAAAACCTATAGCCAAATCTTAAGTCAACACCGTTTTCTCTAACAGTGTCTTCAAATATTGGCTTAATAACTAGTAACCTCTTCTCCAAGTAGACTTTAATATCCCAATCACTAAGAATCACATGAGACCACCTACACTTATAAGTGCTTCTTTAAATTCACTTAAAAGATAAGAGTAGTGTTTCCACGTAGCGTCTCTCAGAACAGTTTTCAGAGAGTAATGTTTCATTTTAAATATCCGCTTATCGATTTAATATAAACTCTTGAAAATCCATATGATTTCACAACTTCTACTAGTTCAGCTAGTAAGTGTTCTGGTGGAAAACACTCTACACGACACCACTCCTTATCCCTGGGATCTACGATTGGCTCTCCGAGCAACTGGTTAAGAATTACTACTGTTTTATCAGGGTCTAGTGAGCTGTAAATACTGTTTAAGTACTTTATTAGTACATCTCGTGTTAACCCTTTGTAAACAGGTATTCTAAGCTCTACGCGGACAGGGTATTTTTTAATTAGTGTTAGTGATTTTAGAAACATTTGCCATAGTGTTCTCGCAGAACTATATGCTACCCCGTAGAGTTTTTCAGGCGGTATTTTTAAGTCTAGTGCTAAGTGGTGTATTAGATTAGAGTCTAGGAGTTTCTTTAAAGGCCCATAGAGTGTTAGATTTGTGTTTAAGCTGTTAAGAACAGTATTTTGCGTTAGCTTAAAGAGCTCTGCTAGCTCCCGCCACTGCAATAGAGGCTCTCCTCCCGTAACGTGGAGATATGTTACTAGGAACTTGCTCGCAGAGATCTCCTCGAAAATGTCTTCAATACTCACAAGCTTACATATAGTAGGGTCTTTACTAGCTATTCTCCAATTGTGGCAAAAAGGGCATTTTAAATTACAGCCACAAGTCCAGAGAGTAAATGAGGTATAGCCGTGGACATCTATTAGTGATACGCTCTTCCACCCTGCAATTAGGAGTTTTATAGTACTAGTCAAAAAGAAACACTTCAAGTAGTTATTAGAACACGTAGTGTCTTCTAGTCCAGAATTCTTTTCTCCTCTGTGGATTCCAATTACGTAGCGGCCTATAGTAGCCTATTATGCGGCTCCACACATCTATGTTCTCACTTCCACAAGAGGGGCACTTTGTGTAGAGCCCTGTGAAAGTCTTCTCGCAAGTGTTGCAATGTGTTACTGCTGGAGTGTAGCTCCAATATATTAGCTCAGTTTGTGTTAGCTTTTTAGCGAGGTCTGCGAGAGCATCAGGCTCAGGCTCCTCGCCGAGGAATATGTGCATCATGACGCCGCCGGTGAAGTACCTTTGAACTCTCTGCTCCACTTCTATTCTGTCAGGGAGTTCCATGTTAGCGTAGTATGGCACTATACTAGTAGCGTACACGGGGTTTTCGGGGTCAGGCATGAACTCTCTGAGATCAGGATATTTCTTCAAGTCGAGCATTGCTAATTTAGGTGATGCTGACTCGCCTGGAACCTCTTCAACATTCCACGGCACGCCCTCCTCTATCATCCACTTCCTAGCAGTCTTCGTAGTATATTCAACTATTTTTCTCATTAACTCAGCTGCTCTGAGCCAATCTCTCCTAGAGCTATCTAGCCATAACCTTGGCTCGCCCATTAAGATCGCGGCTGCCTCAGGTAGCCCTATGAGACCGATAGTGTTGAAGTGGCTTAAGGGGAATTCAGGCATGTACTCCATTATCATAGCGTAGAAGTTAGGGTAGTTTTTCAGTATATAAGTATACCTATTTCTAAACCAGTTAACAGCCTCTCTAACAAGTTTTAACCTTTCATCGTAAAGCTCCCAGAACCTAGACTCCTCGCTCTTAGACTCCAGCGCGATTCTCGGCAAGTTCACATCAACCACATTAACACTACCAGTTATGTCAGGCAAAGCCCATAAACCACCAAACCTCTGCCTCTCGACCGCTCTCCAATACTCCTCCCTAACCTCCTCGGCGTCCTTCCTGAGGCTGGACAGGGAGAACTTCGAGCTACCATTAGCATAGGCGTAGATAAGCTCGTTCTTCTGCACCGAAAGCCTGCAACAATTATGTGTGATTACCCCTAGGCTGTGGACAAAGTAGTGGATCCCCTCCACCTCAACGTCAATAAAGCGTTGTTCTAAGTCGAATACCAACTCCTCTACGTCTGCGATGTTGACCCATGCAATAGGACCGTTCCTTAGGTGTTTGTTCAGATTGTCCTCCTCGAAGCTCCCGTCGATCTTCGCCGGGAAGTAAACCACATCGCTCCCGTCCTTGTTCTTTCTTATGTATGCCGACACCCCGGTCATTGATGCAAGGAGAACTATGTCCTCGGCTAACGCCTGGTTCTTTATGTGTAGCTCCCAGTGGGCACGCTTCTTGCTCATGGAATTCAGCCTGAAATACCCGTCGGACTCGAGCAACCCCCTGAGGAAGCTGAGCCTGACTGATGGTGGACCAGCGTAGATGAACCATGGGATCCTCTTCTCGTCGGAGTGTGAGCTTACGCCGTTGTCCCGAAGGAGGCGGGCGAGGGAAGCCGAGTAGACAGCAATGTAGTGGACGCTTGGATATCTCGGGTCATCCCACTCTCTCACTGTCCAGCCCATCTTCTTGGCGTAGCTGGTGATGAAGCCTATTATCTCAGTCTTACCCTTGTTGACTGAGAACTGGGCGCCGGATAAGTAGGTATCATCGCGCAGTTTGTTCGGATCTCTCATCCTTTTCGCGTTATAGCTGTTTCTGATGAGGGTGCCATCGCCGTAGTATAGCCCGAGGAACCTAGCAAACTCATCGTCTACAGTGATCTCAATCTCCCCTTTCAACTTCACATACTCTCCAGGAACCTTGTGCATGATGATCGGGACTTTGAACATCCTAGGATTCTTAATCCCGATGAGGCTCTTTGCACTCATGAGCACGACGCGTTTCCTGTGCTTGTCGTAGACTGGTATCGGGTGATCAGGAGTTACAACGAATGCTCTCCCGTCGCTCAAGGTTATTCTAACGGCATGCCTTGCCTTCTTAACTAGGAACTTGACGACTTTACGCCAGCCGGGAGTTCCAGTCTCGAAGTCGAACGTCAAGACCTCAAGCTCCCTCGACGGCTTATACCATTCCGCCCCATCGGGATCAGTGGCTTCTAGCTCACCCGAAAATTCGTCGAAGACCTCCCCTATCGTGGCAACGCGGACCTTGTTGCCTTCTCTTATTATGAGCCTCTCGTCCTCGTGGAGGCACATGGCGTATGTCGCGTCTGGGTCTACTATTCTAGTGTTTAGCCAGTAGAAGCTGCCTTTTTTAGCCGCTGTTTTGAATATTGCTTCATGTATTTCGGGGTCTTCCCAGATCCACTTAGCCGTAACCATTAGTGTCGGTATGGGAAAGGTGAATGGCTGTCCTACACTATCTCCTTCGCTATATAATTCTACAAGGGCTTTAAGGAAGATCTTAGCCTCCTCCTCGTATTCCCCGAGTACACCAATCTCAGCTCCACCGTAAATTGCTTTATCTCCTTCTAGTGCTTTTTTCGCGGCGTCCATGGTTATAGTGAAGTTTGTAAATGGTGTCTGTAGTCCTATTCTAGTAGGGTAGTTTAAATTATAGAGTAATCTCTGTATTTGCTGTTTTATCTGCTTATAATTTAACTTGTCATTTCTGAGAAATGGGCCAGCATACCACTCAACTTTTGAAAGTGCTTGTGCACCCGTGAAGTAGTGTTGCATGGTAATGAGGAAATTAGCTATGTGGTCAACAAATGTATCAAAGTGCCTAGCAGGCCTTGATATAATAGTAACTGTTCTTAATCCCTTTTCGAGTAGTCTAGCTAGGCTGTGACCTGTACAGTAAGGTATGAAGACGCTGTGAGGTAATTTATGAATATATATGTCTCCACTAGCATGAGCTTTAATAAGGTGTGGTGGTAAAATTTCATAAGCATCTTTTTCCATGTACTTGTCTAAAAGCCAGGCGAAGAAACTACTAGGTCCCTGATACCTATTAGCATTTTCATTAACATCGAGTCTATTCCAACTAGCATAGTCAACTAGAGGATCTTTTTGTGCACTCTCCACGTGTACACACCCTCCATACATCACTTTCAATATAGCCCTTTTTAAAGAGGCGCGGAGAGTATTTCTGTAGTATTACTAGAACTATATTTGACTATATTTCAAGGAGCCCGTAAAGCCTCTCAGCTGAGGAGATCACGCGAGAAACTACAATAAATGTTGTTAATGGTTTCTCATATATTGAGTAACAGAGATTCGCATGTGTTATTGTAGACTCATCGAAGTCTCCGTGGGGAAATCCTCCAATACCAATCGCCATTTTCTCAACTATAGCTGTTTTTATAATTTCGCTCAGCGGCTTTTTCTCACACACCTCGCGTAGAAGTATTAATCCATGTGCTCCTAGCTCTTCTAATAGACGTGCTAGTGTAGTAGTTTTAATATACATTAGAGGCTTACTGCTTTTTGGAGGTATTTTTCCTTCTTTAAATAATTGCTCTACTAATCCTATAAATCTATTATAATTTCGAGGTATTCTAGTTAAGGGGTCAATAAATATGGCATGGCCTTCTATAGTGTGAATGGCTATTTTTAAGTAACCAGCTTTGTTAAGAGGGCTTTCAAGTGCTTCGAGTAAACTTATATGTGCAATATCTGGTCTACCACGCTTGTGCCTCTTCTCAAGGTTCTTCATAGCGTGGTAGTGTAAACTAACATCTAGTAGTATCTCACTTGGAGACTTCCTTCTCCTCTTAGCACTCTTAATCACAGAGGGGTGTGTAGTTATAGCTGGTGGAACAAGTTCTAGTGCGGTTTCTAAAAGCACGAGTATTAAAGGTCTCTTATACACGTACAACACCAAGTACAAGAGTATTTATTTACTCAAATTAATACTACTTGTAGTCTTACGTAGTTTTGGTGTATACAATTGAGGAAGTCTGTGGTGTTTCTTAGAGATCTTGCGCTTCAGAGGTCATATCTATTATATAATATGGCTTTAGAGCGTGCGAGGAGAGGGGATTACGAGCTAGCTAGGAGATATATTGAAATAATGCTTAAGATAGCTAGTAAAGCTAATTTAAAATTGCCGCGGAGAATTAAGAGAAGTATTTGTAGGAGGTGTTATGTGCCCTTAATACCCGGAGTAACACTTAGTGTGAGAATTAGGAGTGAAGGTAGGGGTAGTAGAGTTGTATATAAGTGTCTACTATGTGGGTGGATAAGGAGATTTCTAATAAAAAACTCGAGGAGAAAATCTGTGAGCGAGTAACAGGTAAAATTGATGTGCAGCTGGGTAAGAGCGGTATTACAGAAGCCTTTCTCAGGGAAGTTGAGTCTAGGTTAAAGAAGCAGGGAGTTGTGAAAATACGTGTTCTCAAGTCATTTAGGAGAGTGTTTAATGTAAATATAGAGAGAGTTGCTGAGGAGATTGCTGAGAAGACTAATTCTAGTGTTTACGAGATTAGGGGGTTTACTTTTATACTTATTAAGGAGAATTAAGAGCTTATAGCTAAGTGAGAGTGAAGTGCTCTCTGAGTAATAAACTAGTAGTGGGTGTTATGTTATGGTTACAGCTCTGGAAGTGCCAGCAGATAGGCTAATCCAGAAATTAGCAGTGTATTTAAAGGAAAACGTGCCTGAGGTTAATCCACCAAAGTGGGCGTTATTTGTTAAAACAGGGTGTTTCAAGGAGAAGTTGCCTGAGAATCCTGATTGGTGGTATTATAGAGCTGCGAGTATATTGAGAAAACTCTATAAAGCAAGTGGGCCTGTGGGGCTCTCAGAGCTTAGAAGAGAGTATGGTGGGAGGAAGAATAGAGGCTCTATGCCGGAGAGGACTTACCGAGCACCTGGTAATGCTATAAGAAAAATCCTCCAGCAATTAGAAGCTGCACAATTAGTTAAAAAAACACGCGAAGGCAGAGTGTTAACCTCTCAAGGCAGGGCATTACTAAATAGAGCTGCACTTGAAATATCTCTTGAATATGCACGTGAAAATCCCGAATACGCGAAGTACATGTCACCTTCACTTAGACTAGCTATATCACAGGGGGGTGTGTAGTATTGAGTGAAGACATTGTTTACGACGAGGAATTAGAGGCATTAAAACTCAGAAAACTAGCTGAAATGAGGAAAAAACTAGAAGAAGAGCGTGAGAAGAGAGCACGCATTGAGGCTGTTCTAAGACAGATTCTCACCCCGGAAGCTCGTGAAAGACTCTATAATCTCAGGTTAGTTAAACCAGAGCTGGCTACTATGCTTGAAGAACAACTTGTTTTACTAGCTCAAAGTAAGCGTATACCTATCCCTGTAACAGATGAGTTTTTAAAGAAAATCCTCTCTGAACTATATGAGCAGACGCGTAGAGAAACGCGCATTACGTTTAAGAGAAAGTAGGAGAGGTGATCTCGTGTGGCCCGCGCTAAGCACGTAGCTAGGAAACTGCGACTCGCAGTAGCGACTAAGAGCAATGAACCTGTCCCAGTGTGGGTTACAATTAAGACTAGACTGAGAGTTAGAAGGCCGTTTAGACTTAGACATTGGAGGAGAAGTAAATTAAAGAATATTTAGCTACTGTGGGGTGTTTATAAAGTATGAGTAAGAGTAGTATTGAGAGATCTGTACACGTAATTCCCCTTAAAAGAGTCTATTTTGGACGCAGATTTAACAGAGCCGACAGAGCTATTAGACTACTAAGACACTACGTAATTAGGCATTTTAAAGAAGCTGAGAAAGTAGTAATTGACCCAGAGGTAAACGCGTATATTTGGTCACGTAGTAGAGAAAAACCCCCACGCAGAGTTGTAATTGAAATAAGATTTAATAGAGAGGAGAAAGTAGCCCGTGTACTACTAGTTAGGCAGACTAAGTGGAGGAGTATTAAGCCCGGCGTGGTGGGTTAATGGAAATTGGAAAAATGAGTTTTTTCGGAAATCCAAATATTGGAGTGTATGCGTACGTAAATGACGAGCTATTACTACTCCCACCTGGACTTGGTCGAGACGATATTGAAGAATTACTAGATATTTTGAAGACTAAGGCTGTTATTGAAACAAAGCTAGCTGGTACAATACTAATAGGTGTTCTAGTATCTGGTAATAATAACGCAATATTCCTACCCCACATAGTCTTTGACGATGACGTGGAGTATTTGAGAAAACATATTAGAGAAAACAGCTTGAACTTAGAAATCGTGGTATTAGAGAGCAGATACACTGCTCTGGGAAATCTAGTGCTCTGTAATAGTCGTAAGTGTCTTGTAAGTCAGCTCTTTAGTGAGAAAGAAGTGAAAATTATGGAGGATTTTCTCGGCGTTGAGGTTTTAAGAGGACGCCTTGTAAACACAGACCTCGTGGGGAGTGTTGCAGTGATTACTGATTATGGGGGTGTTATACACCCTGATGCTAGTGATGATGATATTAGGGCTTTAAGAGAGCTCATGGGTGTTAGTGTAGAGAGGGCTACTGTGAATGCGGGTGTTGTATACGTGAAGAGTGGGATTATAGCAAATAATAAGGGTGTAGTTATTGGTGGTAATACTACAGGTCCTGAAGCGCTTCGAATTAAACGTGGATTTGAGGGTGGTGTAGTTGAGTAGCGAGGTTAAAATATATAGAGTAGAGGGGAAAATGCTGATAAGTCACAGCAAGTACCCAGCGTGGCAGAAATTTGTAAAAGAAGTGAGAGCACTAAATGAGAAGCACGCGATTGAAAAAGTCTACTCTCTTCTTGGAAGTGCTCACAAACTTAAACGTTACCACATAAAAATAGAAAAGGTATCTGAGATATCACTTGAAGAGGTTACTAGTAAAGAAGTGATATATTTAACTAGAGTGACGAGGCTTGTGAAGAGATGAGTGCGGAGAAGCAGGAAAAGAGAGTTATTACTTTTGAAGAGCTCGTAGGGAGAGCTACAGAGCTTAAAGAGCAATTAGACTCTCTTAATACAGTATTAAACATGTATTTAAATCAGTATAGAGAGCTACAGTTATCAGTTGAGACTTTGCAAAATCTACCTGAAACTAATACTAGTGGTTTTACTGTTCTAGACAGGCTATCATCGGTATATATACCGGTCAAGATCAGTGAAGACTGGGCTAAAAACGTCCTCGTTAATCTCGGCTTAGGCTACTACATGAAGACAACTAGAGAAAAAGCTGTTGAAATTTTAAGTCACCGTATAAGGGATCTTGAGAGAGTACTCAGAGATCTACAAACACGACATAGAGCATTACTTGAGGAGTACTTGGCTCTTCAGAGACTAATATCACAGATTATTGAATCACAGAGAGCTAGAGCAGCTAAGACATCTAAGTGAGAAACAATGTTTCAAAAACTCCGAGAGGTCTTTAAAAAGTTTATTGAGTCAGCTTCTTCTCTATTGACATCTAGAGATAAACTAGTGGGAATAATTGAAGACCTTAAACTAGAACTTATTAGTAGAGATGTGGCTTACGAAGTAGCAGAGAGTATTACTACTAGGCTTTTAGAGGCTGTTGAGAAAGGCTCTGTAAAGTCTAAAAAGCAATTAATGTTAAATTTAAGAGAAATTATAATTAGCTACTTTGCTCCAATTAACCGCATAGATCTCTATAACCTGGCTGCAGGTAATAGACCATTTAAAGTAGTTTTTCTCGGCGTCAATGGTGTGGGTAAAACTACAACTATAGCTAAAGTAGCTGTGTTTCTTAGAGATCGCGGATTTAAACCACTCATGATCGCAGCTGACACTTTTAGAGCCGCTGCTCAGGAGCAGTTGAAAGTGCACTCTGAGAGAACTGGTATACCAGTTTTTCTGGGCAAGTATGGTGCTGATCCTGCATCAGTCGCTTATGATGGGGTATTATTTGGATTAAATCGAGGTTATGATGTATTTCTCATTGACACGGCTGGACGTATGCACGTGGATGTTGACCTAGTGAATGAGCTTAGAAAAATTATTAGAGTAGTAAAACCACACTTTAAGATACTAGTAGTTGATGCTTTAACGGGGAATGATGCAATTGAACAAGCAGTTTTCTTCAATAACACTGTAGGTGTTGATGGGGTAATTATAACAAAAGCTGATGCTTACGAGGAAGGTGGAGTCCCCTTAACACTAGCGTACGTGCTTAAAAAACCAATACTCTTTATTGGGATAGGGCAGGGTTATAGGGACTTAAAAGTATTTGATTACCTTGAATACGTAGATAAGGTGATTCCACTAGTAGAGTAGTTATGTAAAGAGGTGTTAGTTTCGTGAATTTAAGAGAACTTATAGATGCTTGGAGGAGAATTATCATAATAGTAACTAAGCCTACAAAAGACGAGTATTTAGCTATCTTAAAGATAACTCTACTAGGATTAGTAGTAATTGGCACTATATCGTTTATTGTTAGAGTGCTTTTCTATACTTTCTTGTTTCCATATCCGGGTTGATCTCTTTGAGCCAGCCTATTGTAAAAACAGAAATAGTAGCTGTTAGGACAACTAGTGGAAAGGAGCTAGATGTAGCGTTGATCATAGAGAGGCGTGTAACAGAAAAACTTGAGAGAGGCGAGGATCCAGGCGTTAAGTGTATTCTCGTAATTCCTGGTGTTAAGAGTTTTGTATTTATTGAGACAACAAAACCCAGCATAGTGCCCACATTAGTTTTAGGTATAAAGTATGTTAAAGCTGGGAGATTTTCCAAAATACCACTAGGTGAGGTTACTGAGCTAATTAAGCCTAAGGCCGTTATTGAGGAGATCAGTGCTGGCGAGGAAGTTGAAATAGTCAAGGGGGCGTTTCGAGGCATGAAAGCGGTTGTTGTTAGTGTTGATAAGAGTAAGAACGTTGTAACTTTAAATATATTAGAGGCTGCTTTTTCAATACCAATAACAGTCCCTATTAGCTACGTGAAGAAGAAAGGTAGGTAAGGTATGGTTAAGAAGACACTAAAATTCATTATTGAAGGCGGTAAAGCCACGCCTGGTCCGCCAATAGGACCTTCTCTCTCACCATACAAGGTCAATGTAGTAGAGGTAGTTAATGCTATTAATAATGCGACAAAAGACTATGAGGGGTTACCAGTACCAGTAGAGGTTACAGTAGACACTGATACTAGAAAATTTGAAGTAAAAGTTGGTATACCAACAACAACAGCACTGCTCATGAAGTTTGCAGGTGCTAAAGAGCCTACTGGAGACCCTGCTCACAAGAAAATTGGAGATGTAAAATTCGAGGATATTATTAAAATAGCTATTATTAAAAAAGAACAGTTATCAGCGAAAACACTTAAATCTGCTGTTAAAACAATTCTCGGTACAGCTCGCGCTATTGGAGTATCTGTTGAAGGTAAAGATCCTAGAGATGTAGTGAGACTAGTAGATCAGGGGTTTTACGACGAGTTAATAAAGAGGTATGAAGATGAGTGGAATAAGAGTTAAAGAGTGTGCTGGGTGAGTTTATGCCTCTACCTAGTAGAGATGTGCTTTTAAACTCAATTAGAAAAGCTCTTGAAAACAGTAAGAAGAGGAATTTTAAACAGAGTGTAGAGCTTATAGTGACATTAAAAGATGTGGATTTAAAATCCCAGTCTATGAAAATTAGAGAAGCCGTGTTCTTGCCTAAGGGTAGGGGGAAAGAGGCAAAAATCTGTGTAGTTGGTGATGGGGACTTCATCGAGGCAGCTAAAGAGGCTGGTGCGTATTTAACAATACCTAGTAGTGACTTAAAGAACTTAACTAAGAAGCAATGTAAGAAAATTGCCTCCACATGTGACTGGATTCTCGTCAAGTCAGAGTTAATGGGTGTTGCGGGACGTGTTTTAGGACCGGCTTTAGGACCTCGTGGAAAAATACCTGTGCCAGTACCTTCAGGGGCAAATATAAAAGCTATTGTGTCTAGGTATAAGAACGCTGTGCTAGTTAGAGTTAAAGATCAGCCCCAGATAATGACCCTTATCGGGACAGAGGATGTTTCACCAGAAGATCTAGTTGAAAACGCTATCGCAATCTTATCGCTAATCGAAAGTAAACTCCCTGCTGGTAGTGCTAATATTAAGCAAATATATGTAAAGACCACTATGGGTATCCCTATAGAAGTGCTTTAAGAGGTGTTTTGACTGTGAGTATTACTGTGAGTAAGCATGTAAAGATACCCAGCTGGAAGCTTGAAATAGCTAGAGAAATAGCTGAGTTAACAAAGAAGTACAAGGTCTTTCTCATTGCTGACTTAACCGGTGTTCCAGCAAAGCATATTCAAATGGTGAGAAAGAAGTTGAATAATATTGCAGTAGTAAAAGTTGTTAAGCCTAAAATCGCTCTAAAAGTCTTTGAGCAGCTAGGTCTACCTGTAGAAGAGCTTGAAGCACACTTGACTGGTCAAGTGATGCTAATATATTCTAATAAAAATCCCTTTGAACTAGCTGATATTATAGATGGGCTTATTACACACGATTATTATGGTCCAGGTGAAGTTGCAGAGACAGAGATCACAATTCCTGAAGGCAATACCGGTCTACCTGCAGGGCCCGTGCTCAGCGTGTTTAGTAGACTCAAAATACCGACTAAAGTACAAGGCAATGTCATTTACGTAGCTAAAGATACTGTTGTCGCAAAGAGGGGTGATGTCATATCGCCAGATCTAGCTAGTTTACTGCAAAAGCTGGGATTAGCTCTTAAGGAGATCAAGTTAAAAGTAAAATGCGCTGTTGATGGGAAATTAGTAATACCAGCTGATAAGTTAAAGATCAATATAGCAGAGTATGAGGAGAATATAAGGCGTGCTTATATAGACGCATTTAAACTAGCATTTGAGCTTGTAGTTCCAGAACCAGTTGTTCTCAGCTACGTGATTCAGAGAGCACATAGTCATGCACTAGCCCTAGCTACTAGTGCAGGTTTCATAGCGCCAGAGACAATTGAATACTTATTTAGAAAAGCATTAATGGAAACATATACTCTAGCAGCAGAGATAGCTAAATATGCTCCTGAATTAGGGATTAAGTTAAAAGTAGAAACTATACAGCAACCTGCATTAGAGGGGAAGAAAGAGGAGAAAAAAGAAAAGAGAGAAGAAGAGAAAAGTAGAGAGGAGAGTGAAGAGATCCTTGCTGAGGGCTTCTCTGCACTCTTCGGATAATATTATTTAAAAGCCAGTAAAACATTTTATTCAAAGAGTGTGTGCTCTGAGAGGTGGTGCGTATAGAGTATATATATGCAACTCTCTTACTCTATAAGGCTGGTAGGGAGATAAATGAGGAGAATTTAAAGAGGGTTCTAGAAGCGGCTGGTATTGAAGTAGACGAGATCAGGGTGAAGTCTTTAGTAGCTGCTGTAAAGAATATTGATATAGGCAAAGTGCTAGAACAAACCATGACTGCTCCAGTACCAGCTGTTTCTGTAGCTCCAGTTACACAGACACCTGTAGAGGAGAAGAAAAAAGAGGAGGAAAAAGAGGAGAGTAAAGAGCTGAGTGAAGAGGCGTTAGCTGAGGGTTTTGCATCACTATTTGGCTAAGGCAATAACTAACTATTAAACTCAATTTTTCTCATGAGTAAATAGAGTAATACTGTTTCTACTAGCTCTAGCTATAGATATTAAAGATATTAGTTTATACTACTGAGTAATTTGTCTAGTACTAAACTTGTGTTACTTATTGGTGTTTGTGCATGGAGAAACATAGTGAAGTAGTGAGTTTTAAGTACTTAGAGAAGGAGTATGGTTATAAGAGATATAAGTGTAGGGTATGCGGTGAGTATTTCTGGAGTCGTGTGCCTCGAGATACTTGTCCTGATAGGCCTTGTAGTAGGTATGAGTTTCTGTATAAGAACTATGCTAAAGTATTACCTCTTAGTTTGAGCGATGTGAGGAAGAGGTTTATAGACTACCTTGTGAAAAAAGGTCATGGTGTAGTAGACCCGTATCCTGTTGTCGCTAAGTGGAGAAATGACCTATACTTGACAATAGCATCTATAGTAGTGTTTCAGCCACTTGTAACAGAGGGTCTTGTAGACCCGCCACACAATCCCCTAGTAATAGTTCAACCTTCAATAAGATTAACAGATATTGATAATGTCGGTTTAACTTTTGGAAGACACCTCTCGAGTTTTGAAATGGGTGGTATGCACGCTTTTAATAAGCCTGGGAAAACGATTTACTGGTCTGAGGGTATCTTCGAGAACACTATAGGATTCTTTACAGAGGCTATTGGGCTCGAAATAGACGATCTCGTCTTTAAAGAAGGCTGGTGGGAGGGTGGTGGTAACGCTGGACCAGCACCTGAAGTTCTCGTAGATGGTATTGAAGTTGCAACACTTGTTCACATGGCTTATAAAGTAGTAAATGGACGCTACGAGTTAAACCCACTACTCGTAGTTGATTGTGGATATGGAATTGAGAGAATTACTTGGTTAACTAAGCGCTCTCCAACAGGTTTTCACGCTATTTATAGAGACCTAGTAGAGGTGTATAAGAGTATTCTGAGTGTTGAAGAGCCTCCTGAAGATGTCTTAAAGAGGGCTGTTTATGTTCTCAGTAATATCGAGTATCGTAGTATAGAAGAGTACGCTCAGTTGCTTGGGAAAATAGGTCTTAAAGACTATGTGAGAGAGCTTGTGAATGCTGTGTACTTATATAGTATACTAGACCATGTGAGAACACTCTCACTCATGTTAGCAGATGGTGTAGTTCCCTCTAATACTAGTGAGGGCTACTTAGCGAGGCTAGTTTTACGTAGACTTCTACGAAACCTCTTGAAACTAGGTGTAAAGCACTCTGAGCTAAGAGATACTGTTGTAAAACTAGTAGAAGAGCAGATTAAGTACTGGAGAGGCGACTATATTTACGGTAAGTTAGAGGATCACAGAGACTATATAGTGAACACTGTAGAAGTTGAGACAGAGAAATTTATAAATAGCCTACTACGTGGCTTAGAAATCGTTGAGAGGTTAGTTAAGAAAAAGAAGGCTCTGACTATAGAGGATCTCGTAGAGATCTACGACTCACATGGCATACCACCAGATATTATTGCTGAGAAACTAGCGCAGTATAATATTCGAGTAGAAATTCCACCGGACTTTTACTCAATTGTTGCTTCGCGTCATAGTTCACCAGCACAATTGATTAAGGAGAGAGAGCGTGAATTTTCAGAATCAGTTGTTGAGTGGGCTTTAAAATATCCAGAGACGCGTAGAATTTTCCACGAAGACCCATATTTAGTAAAGTTGAGAACACGTGTTCTAGGAGTTAAAGATAATTATGTAATACTTGAGAGTACTATTGCATACCCGTGGGGTGGTGGTCAGGAGCATGATGAGGGCTTTATAAAGTACAATGACGAAGTCTACAAGATCACCTATGTTGGTAAAGTAGGTGATGTTATATTACACGTTCTCGAGAGAGTTCCTGTTTTTAAGTCAGGTGATGAAGTTGAAGTAGAAATTAACTGGGAGAGACGTTATAAGTTAATGAGACATCACACAGCAACACATATTATATTAGCTGCTGCTAGGAGAGTTCTAGGAGATCACGTGTGGCAAGCTGGAGCTGAAAAGACTACTGAGAAAGCTCGTCTAGACATTACTCATCACAAGCTACTGAATGAGGAGGAAGTGGAGAAAATAGAGAGATTAGCGAATGAAATTATTAATAGCAGAATACCAGTGAGATTCAGTTATCTAGATAGGTTTACAGCTGAGTCAAAATATGGTGTTAGAATATATCAGGGTGGTGCTGTCTACACTCCAATACTGAGAATTGTAGAAATACCGGGTATAGATGCACAGGCTTGTTTTGGAACACACCTCACTAATACATCCGAGGTTGGCGGGGTAAAGATTATTAATGTTGAGAGAATACAAGATGGTGTTGTGAGATTAGAGTTTATAGCTGGGACTAGGCTAGTTGAGTATCTTAGAGAGCTTGAAGCCGAGAAGAGACGTGTACTTGAAACTATTGGTGTGAGACACGGTGATTTACTCACGTCTATTAAAAAACTATATGAAGATTACAAGAAAGCTCAGAGTGTAATTGAAGATTACAGGGGGGTTTTAGAAAAAGTACTCTTAGAAAAAGCTCTTGCAGAGAAAATAACACTGTGTGGTGTAGATATTACATACATAGAGCTACCACTTAAAGATGAGAAGCTTGCAAAATCTCTCATTGAAGAGTTGTCTTTGAAGAAAAAACTACTAGTAGTACTCGTAGTAGGAGACATGCTTGAAGTAGCAGTAAATCCGGAGCTCTCAGAACAACTAAAACTAGATCTAAGAAAACTAATAGAACTCTTAACACTACTAGGAATTAGAGGTGGTGGAAAACAAGATCACATTACAGCAAAACTTACAAGTAAACTAAGCCGCGAAAAAATCCTAGAAATACTAAGAAACCTCACATGTAAAAACCAGCAAATTTAACAATGTAGAGCAAAGTATTTTACTCCTCATAATTCTACTAATAATTGAGAAGTGTAGAAAAGGGCCCGTCGCCTAGCTAGGATAGGGCGCCGGCCTCCTAAGCCGGAGGTCCCGGGTTCAAATCCCGGCGGGCCCGTATCCACAAAG
>CAZMCE010000002.1:0-3800 GCA_964564855.1 uncultured Thermosphaera sp.
TTAGAGTTTAGAAATATAGTACTCTATATGTATTCTTGTTATTAGCTGTGCTTATAGCGTGCTCGTAGCGTGGTGTCTGTGTTGAGTAAGGCTATTGAGGCTAGAGAGCTTGTTAAGAGGTATCAGACTAAGAAGAGGTATGGTTTCTTTAAGTCTAGAGTAGAGGTTGTAGAGGCTCTTCGCGGGGTTAGCTTTACTGTAGATTATGGTGAAATAGTTGGCTTACTAGGACCTAATGGTGCTGGTAAAACTACGACTATTAAAATACTCTCTACACTACTCCTCCCAGATGAAGGTGAAGCATATGTTGCAGGATATGATGTAGTAAGAGAACCTAATGAAGTTAGAAAACATATTGGATTAATGCTCACTGTTGAGCGTGGTTTTTACGGTAAATTAACTGGTCGTGAGAATCTCGAGTATTTTTCTGCTCTCTACGGGCTTGATCGAGAGTACGCTAAGAAGAGAATAGAGTACTTGATTAAACTATTAGAACTAGACAAGCTAGGCGGTGATTATAAGCTATTTGAGGAGTTTAGTCTAGGTATGCGTGCGAGATTAAGTTTAGCGAGAGCATTACTAAGTAATGCACCAGTATTACTACTAGATGAGCCTACACTAGGATTAGATCCACCTAGTGCTAGGAGAATTAGAGAGCTCGTAAAGAATCTTGCACATGAAGAGGGAAAAGCTATACTCTACACAACACACAATATGTTTGAAGCTGAAATAGTCTGTGATAGAATACTACTAATAAATAAGGGGTTAATTGTTGCTAGTGGAACACCAGGAGAGTTAAAAACTAAATTACCAAAACTAAAAGTACTTGTATTAAGTCTCCATGGAGAATCAGTAGAAAGCTTACAGAGAGTTCTCGGCGACTTCGGCTTAAAACACGAGATCACTTCAGAGTCTAATATACACACAGTTAGAGTACACGTGCAGAGACCTGAAGAAGTATTTAACGACCTAGTGAAGAGACTTGTATCTAGCGGCTTTGAACTCCTCTCAGCTAAGATAGAAGAACCTACACTTGAAGATGTCTTTATATACTTTAGTGAGGGCTCTCTATGAGCATACTTAACCTTGTGAGAGCAGAGTATATTCTAGCATACGCTGAGCTTATGAGGAGGAAGAGTGAACTAGTACTAATACTACTATACCCCTACTTATTCACTGGTTTCGTGTTACTCTTAGGTTACAGTGCCGGATCACTAGTGATTTTTGAAATTAGAATAGGTGTAAGCCCAGTTATTTTCATGGCAACTGCTAGTTTTATAGTAATGTCTCTCATGATTGGTGTTGATGATGTATTGTGGAGACCACTGTGGGATATGTGGATTGGAACACTACCCTACCTCATAGCCTCTCCAGTAGATAAGTTTAAGTTGTTTATAGTAATGCCTCTACCTAGGGCTACCCTAATAGTTCTACTTGGATTTACAAGTCTACTACCACTCTACACTCTACAATATGGGTTTAGTGGAGTTCTCCTAGTATTACTAGTAACTACTCTAATTGTAGTAGGGGTTTTTACAATGGTTCCACTGGGAGTACTACTTTCAGGACTACTACACACTGTTAGTGAAAGCTGGAGAGTGCTCGGTATTGTTAGACCTGTTATAATGATTTTACTTGGAGCATACTACCCTAGATTCTACATGCCACTAGTAGCTAGACTTATCAGCTACACTATACCACCATCACACATAGTTGAGTCTGTGCAGAGAGTGCTCTTGGGACTAGTAGACCAGTGGTTTCTCGTACTTATAGTTGCAAGTGTTTTTTTAACAATTCTCTACACACCTGCTAGTAGAACTAGTTTAAAGTTCTGGGAGGGGAAGAAGGTGAGTGAAGGTGTTAAAATTAGCTAGAAGAGCACTCGCAGTTCTCAAGGCATACGCACTCTCAGATCTAGTTAGGAGTAGGGGCTTATTCTACGGGTTACTGGGGATCTCGCTGTGGATCCTACTGCTCACACTACCAATAACACTATTTGCAGATCCGGGTAATGACCCCGGTTTCCTGTCAGCACAGGTATTTACTGGGGTAATGGTGTTTCTGTTTTATAGTGCAGCTACATGGGATTGGGCTGCTGAGATTAGGTGGATGATTAATGATGGTAGACTCGAGTACTATATAGCATCTGGTAGTGGGTTTTTACCACACTATCTCGGTGTAATGCCAGTATCACTCACGTGGATTTCACTATCACTTGGAGCAACATACCTCCTACTCTCACTAGTACTCATACCACCAGTACTAGCAGTCAGAAACTGGATTCTCCTCTTATATGCCTTCACACTACTCATAGTAACACTACTAGGCTACGCACTAATACTTGGAGGTACAATACTATCAGCTGGGGCTTCAGGCGCTATTATGGAGTTTCTAGGCTTTATACTACCAGTAGCTACTGGCGGCTTAACACCACTAACTAGGCTACCACAGCCACTAAGAGTATTTGCACTTATAACACCCTTCAGCTATCCTGCTGAACTACTAAGACACTCACTACTAGGAGTACCACTAGTACTCAGTGTAGAAGAGACTACACTCTACGGTGGACTCTACTCACTAGTCTTCTTCACACTCTCTACACTCTACTTCAAGTACCAGTTGAGAAAAGTACTACGTGAAGGTGTGAGGTTAACAGCTAGATGAAATCAGCTACGACCGCGCTGTCACCTAATCCGACAAGCCCGCCAGAAATCATCATCACAAACTATATTTCTAAACCACACTTAAATCACTTAATAGGTGAGTACTTCTCGAGAACTCTACACACATCATCAGGTAAGCCTTTGGCAGCTACCTCATCATGATCTATTTCCAGTAGCTCTAACGGCTCTCTCAAACCCTTCCTCCTGATCATCTCCAAGAGAACCTCCATGAAGACACCCGGAGAACTGATCTTTACTGGTGGCGGGCACTTATCTACGCGTGGCTCACCAGACCAACACTGATTACTAGTAGTTACTCTCACAGCGCACGACGGACTCCCTTTAACACCTATAACAATATACTCACAGCCATCTCTAACGAGCTCTTCGACGAGCCTAATATAGGGTTCTAGTATTCTCTTAGAGAACTCTCTATAAGAGACAGTATCGTATTGTTCACGGCTCATCCACCACCTCCTGAGACCCAGATAAATTGTCTCGGGGCAAGGTAACTGGATCACGCCGTAGCCTTTCTCGGTAATGAACTGTATGAGACTTGAGACAACACCTACATGACTAGCTAGTGGTTTAACAACAGTATTCTGGTTTAGTAAACAATGTGCTAGAATAATAAATTTCTTCCCCGGAATATTACTCAAAATACTCACCGTGAGGGTTAGAGGCTGTGTTGAGTTAAAATACATCTAGATTAAAAGTGTGTAGTACAACTAGGGGTCGGGTGATCATAGGGCTTCATGTAGGTTTTTCATGAAGCCTTCTCCCTCATCCCCCCTATCCGCCTCCCCGAGCCCGCTTTCCAGGAGCCATTCTCCCTGAGGCGAACTCGGGGGCTTCCTCGGAGCCCCCGCTCCCCCTCGCAACTGCTCATCGAGTTCACTGCCGGCCCCTCAGTAAACAAGTAGTGTATTTAGAAATTATAAAAGCCAAAACAACCCACATAAGCCAACGTAAACCTATGTGAAATCCAAAACAGCCACGAAAGGGCGGGTATGAGAGAGCCTGAAAATGTTTTCTCGAGAACTCCCTACTTGATAATAGATATAAAGAAGTCACTAACATTTACACCAGTGGGTCCTGTATACACTATTAGTCCCAGCTTATCAAAGTACTCGTAGC
>CAZMCE010000002.1:3900-46994 GCA_964564855.1 uncultured Thermosphaera sp.
ACACCAGTGGGTCCTGTATACACTATTAGTCCCAGCTTATCAAAGTACTCGTAGCTATTATTCTCTTCTAAGTACTCTTCAGGTCTGAGACCTCTACTCAGCGAGTACTCGTAGAGGTTACTTGATACCACAGCACCTGCAGCGGGGCTGTTACCATCAACACCGTCGCTGGCAATACAGAGTGCTGTGATGTCACTAGTACCTCTTAACTCAATGCTAAGAGCTAAGCAGAGCTCCTGATTTCTACCACCCCTCCCCTTACCCTTAACAGTAACTGTTGTCTCACCACCAGCTAAGATAACAGCGGGTTTATTAACAGGCTTACCTAGTATACTAGCAGATCTCAGTATACTAGCCAAGAACTTAGCGACTTCTCTAGCTTCACCAGTTAAGTAGGGTGTTAGGAGTAGAGTATTATATCCTAAACTCTCAGCTCTCTTCTCCATAGCCTTTAAAGCCTGAGTATTACTTGCCACAATGTAGTTAGTAACTCTACTCAGTAAGGGATCGCCGGGCTTAATAGTCTCCTCTACTACTCCGCTCAAACCTCTCTCAATAAGTGACTTAACTCGTGGCGATATCTCACTCCACACACCACGCTTAACTAGAACATCATAAGCTTCTCTAAACGTAGTTCGATCAGGGCTTGTAGGGCCAGAAGCTATTGTTGAGATATCATCACCTACAACATCACTAATAATAAGGGAGACTGTATATCCTCTAATATATCTAAGTAGCTTACCGCCTTTAACTCTCGATAAGTGTTTTCTAACAGTATTAAGCTCGTATATATCAGCACCCCTAAGCATTAGTTTTCTCGCTGTATCAGCTATATCCTCTACTGTTAAGTCGTCTTCAGGTATCTCGAAGAGAGCTGATCCACCACCGGAGATCAATACGAGTACGAGGTCATCCCTCTCTACATTACTCTCTAAGTACTCTACAAGTTGTAGAGAGGACTCTAGCGTATTCTCGCCAGGATACGGATGATCACCTCTGAGAACACGCACAGTGTGAAATACACCAGTAGTATCTGGAGTTATAACAACACCTCCACAAACCTTCTCACTAAGAACACTTAAAATACCACTTAACATTTTAAGTGATGCTTTACCAAAACCAATAACGTGAACTCTACGAGCACTAAACACCCTACTATTAATCTTTACCACATCACCCTCCACACTTAATACTCTCTTAACAACAATAGCAGGATCTATAGCTCTAAAACCCTCTAAGACTATTTCCTCGAGACTACTTACAGTATTTTCATCTAAGAGTCTTTGAATTCTTGGAAGCCTCAACTTAGTGTACATATCAGCTCACCTGTCTCCTAGCTCTTCTCTTAAACGCTTCTTACCCCTCTCTCTAATAACTACTAGTAAGTCACCGGTAAGCTCTTCAGGCTTAACACCTAGTTTTGCAAGGTCTTCTTCAAGGTCTAGCTCTGTGTAAATTCCGTGTTTATTGAGTACTCTCCTAGCTTCTTCTAAGCTCTTAGTATATAGTATTTTCTTAGCTAGCTCAACTAGTTCTAGTACTATAGGAGCCTTTAAGTAGAATGTCATAGTGTTAAATAGTGACACCTCTACACTACGAGAACCTCTACGCACTGTTAACATACCTCTAAAACCCCTATAAGCTAGGAGTGATATACTTGATGCTTCACTATTAATATATTTAAGTAGTTTTTCGAGGACTTCTACGTCTAGATCACACATAGATGTAACACCTAGAAAACCACCCCTCACTGCTACCTTGTCTACTCTACTAATCACATAACTCTGCGAGAGCTCACCATCACTACCAGGTGAGTGTACTGCTAAGATACCGTTAAGCCTAGAGAGCGCAGCTAACCCCATCCAATCTGCTAGTGGACTCCACAACTCCTCCTCAAAGCCTGTAGCTAAGCTATCACCTCCAACATCAACTCCAATAACTAGATCAGCACCTTCTACATCTAAGATCTCTCTGAGACTTTTAACATAGCCCTCAACACCACTATACATGTCTACAATGTATACAGGTCTCTTTAGAGCTCTAGAAGCTTGTACAGCTTGTGGCACAATTACACGTCCACCACGTAGTGCGTAAGAGTCGCCTGTTATTAGGACATAGTGTTCTCCACGTGTCATTGGATTAACAATTTCTTCTAGTCTTACAGGACCAGGCACTGGGTCATATATGTACCTCTCCCACACGATAGAAGAAAGAATAGTTTTACAATTATATCTCTCTAATATATTGGCAATCATAGCTGCTGAGGCTATATCGCCACCTCCACCAATAGCAGTGACGAGAATACTGCTATGTGGTTTAATAAAAGCATGACACACTCAACTCACCACGCGCTGAGAACTAAAGCACGTAAATTATATTTTAGTCTAGTATTATTAAATGAAGTTAAAAACGAATTTCACTTAGATTCTACGAGGAGGGAACTTATCCCAAGATCTAGTGCTAACTCAGCTATATCTCTCGAGTATTCTGCAACTCTACGAATACTCTCAAGAATAAGTCTTAACGCTACTAAATCTCTTGTACTCAGCGTTTTTAGAGCTCTCTCTAGTAGACTTCTCTCTCTCGCCTTAAGAACTTCGACTTCTACAGCAATGTCATCTACTACTATAGGGTTTCTTGAGAAAAACGCGTTAGCGGCTTTATCGAATATTTCGTGAACATATGCACAGATCTCTGAGGCCTCCTTTAACTCGGGCTGCACTTCTCCTAGCTCTACTATGTTCTTTGCGATGTTAATTGCGTGATCTCCTATTCTCTCAACAAGCTTGGCCAGAGATCTGTAAGTAATTAGATCTATAGGCCCCACATCACTTATTAGCTCACAACGCCCCATAGCTATATAATTTATTAATCTAACAGTATAGAAGTAAACTCTATCTATACTGTCATCTTCACGTATAATTTCATTAGCAAGCGCCACGTCTACCCTTGAAAGTGCTGAGCAAGTGTCTCCCAGTACCGAAGATGTTAATTTTACAAGTCTCTCAATAGCATTATTAAGAGGTATACTCTTATGATCTAATAGTACTTGAAGAACCATTTCTCTATCACTCTCACCAGTAATCTCCACACCTGGAAGTCTTCTAAGCACTATTTCTCGAATAGTATTTCTCACAGCAGGATCTATATAGCCTTTCACAACGATCTTATCATAACCCATAATATATGTAGCTATAACCCTCCTAGCAAGACTTTCAGGACTACTTGTAGAGGTCTCAATAATAGCGACTTTCTCAATTTGATCACTAGTTTCCAGAAGATTAAAAGGCTTAATAATAATGAAATTGCCTCTCTCCTCTATTATAACTTGATCTCTCTCTTTTAAACCCCTTGCTAAAACCCAGTTCTTTGGTAGTGAAACTATATAACTAGATCTCCCCGTAAATTGAATTCTCCTAACATGTTTTTTCACACTACCACCAAATATATAGTTAATTTAGTGAAATATATAGACTGATACTAAGACCAGCATCCATAAGTATTTGTAACTTAGAAAAGGTGAGAGAAAGAAGGTTTTTACTTCTCCTCTTTCTCTAATTCTCTCTTAACTTCTTCTTGTAGCTCTCTTATTTTCTTAATACTTTCCCGTACCTTCTCCAACCATTCTTTTGAAGCTTCAACACCTCTTCTTACAAAAAATGCTACTGCTTCACTCCTACTCTTAAAAATTCCGGCATTGACGAGCTCATCAATAATTCTCAAGTCTTCTCTTCTCAATCTTATAGATGACACAACAGTTGAGACCTCTTCAACAGCTCTTTCTAACTCGCCGAGAGCTGTTCTTAAAGCTCCACTAACCTCTCTACTTATAACCATAGCTAACTTCTGAGGCATCGTAGAAATAGCTATCCATGGACGTTTACCACGCCACTCAATAGGTACTTGAGATTCAAGTTGTTTTACAACCTCCTCGTATTTTTTAGTAAACTCTCTAACCTTATCTTCAATAAGCCTCTCGATCTCCACAATACTACTCTTAGCTTCTTCACCAACTTCACGCTCTATTTCCCGTAACCTCCTCTCAATATCAAATAAATCAGCCTTGAAATCGTCAACAACACTCCTCAACTCTCTATAGAGACGTCTAGGAGATATAACACCACGCCACGATAAAACAGACTCAACAATATCCTCTAACTCCTCAAGTGCTCTCTTATAAGACTTTTCAATATCTCTCTTAAGCCTATCAATTTCTTCCCTCCAACTCATCTTATCACCTTACAATCTTACATGTAATATTATTACAGCTTTATAAACCTTACTCTTATTATAGTAAGACATACCAAAATACTAAGATCCGATTACCGAGTAAACTCTCCTACTAAGCGAAGAGAGTATTCAGATACTAGGAGGTCATAAATACTTCTAAGGTCTATTTCTCTGAGATTTTCCCTTACGCGATTTCTAACCTTTTCTCTCTGATATCAAGTAGCTTAATAGTTGTAAATAACTAAGGTCTATATTTACAGCTTTACGTGAATTATACATAGAACTTCTAAAGACGAGAACGAGGGGAACTCTCTCATTAAACCCACTAGCTACGTCAAAAACTAGAGAGTACATTTTCTTTCAAGGTAATTTCCAGATACATCAATAACTCTCCTAGCTAACTCAATACTCTTCTCAGCGATATCTATAATTATAATCTCCTCGGGCTAGTAGACTTCTCCTCTAAAGAGAGCAGGGTATCGGGACCTAGTGTATTACTCTGTGAGATATTCTAATGCATCTACAATAACACTAAACTCTTTTACCCACTCTTTCTCGTAAGCTTCAAGAAATATAGAGAGGAGTTCTGGGTCATGACTATAAACAACACACCTCTCTACTTCAAGGTAATGCTTTAACGCACTTCTCAACACACTGCTGTGCATAAAAGACTGCTTGAGGATAGTCTAAGAACCGTAGTGCTCTAAGTGCTCTCTCTAACTCTCTCTTAGCTTCTTAATAGTACTTCTCAGCAAATTTATCGTAAATACTCACTTAGTGAAACACCACTCATACAGCTACAGAGATCTATTGTTAATATTGCTTTAAATTCTTCTAATTGGGTTATTTGTTTCAAAGCTTAAAAACTAGTACATTGATACTTAAACTTACTAAGGTGTCTCTATGAAGAGAGGATCTATTTTAAGCCTTATTGTCACTATTCTAGTTTTAAGCACCCTACTACTTGTAACAACACCACCAACTTTGTTGAGCACTATGAGTACTCTTAATGGTGTGAGAGTTATATGGGGTCCTACGCCAATAATGGAAGGTGAGGCTAAGGGTCCTGGAGACTTAACTATTATGAATGAATACTATGCAGTAGCTTTTGGAATATCAACACTACCACCATGGGGTATTCCAAGAGGACACATAGTAGACTTAGCACCAATTGGTGAGAAAACAGCTGATGTATTAGCACAATTTAGTTTTCCACTGAATGACTGGGCTAACTGGGCTACAATTGATCTTGAAAAAGGCTTTATGGTTATTGATGAAACTCCCCAGAGAGCTATTGTAATAGCTATTGGTAAGTGGAGAGATCTCCTTGTAAACTACACATATATATTCGAGTCTGGCAAACCCTACTTCACAGTAATAGTTAATATAACAAATACTGGCACAGTTACTTATAAAAACCACATTATGGGTCCAGCTATAACATTTGAAGTAGGCTGGACATTTGTACCGGGATATGGGACGGGGAGAATAGTTACAAGTCCACGCGACCCCTATGGAATAATTGACGACTGGGTGGTTGGCTATCATGAAGACTTCGTAGTAGGACTATATGTGCCAGGCTATACACACATATCACTACACACGTTCTTCGTAGATCCATTCTACAACGTGACACTAGAACCAGGTGAGTGGAGAGTCTTCTCATCCTATATAATAGTGCTGAGTACTGGAGATGTCTGTAGAGTAGCTGAAATTGTTGCACAGCTTAGAAGTGAGGGTATAGGAGTTGTAAAAGGCCATGTATACACCACTAGAGGCGATCTCGTGGAGAGAGGGGTTGTTATATTTGAAAAAGAGAATAAGCCTTATTGTTGGGGCGTTGTCTCTAAGGGGATTTACGAGACACATGTACCAGCGCCTGCAATATACAGCATTCATGCTACTGCACGTGCACATGGGCCTAGCTCTAAGGAGACTATTGCAGTAGATCCCGGGGAGACTGTAGAAGTGAACTTTACAGATGTTGTAACACCAGGTAGAGTAGTCATAGAGGTGTATAGGAGCGACACGAAGAAACTCACAGATGCTGTTATACTAGTGTCTTCACCATATGTACCGCCAGTAATGTATTTAGCCGTGACAACTGCTTATACAGACCCCGTAAAGATTGGAATAGCCGAGATAGATCTCGCTCCTGGAAATTACAATGTCTCTGTTGGATGGGCTCCAGGATTTCTCAGTAAATGGGTTAACTTATCCTTCACGCTGAGCTCGGGTGAGGTGAAATCTTTTACTGTCACAGTAGATGTTTTATTTATGCCAAGTACTCGTGGCTGGTATATGGCTGATTTACACCACCACGCAGACTACATGGATGGCAAGACGCCACCACCATATGTCGCTACAGCACAGTCTGCTTTCGGACTAGACTACGTGTTCTTATCGGATCATGACTATGTGGGGAACTGTGAAGCTACAAGGAAATATGCTGAGGCGAGAAATAAGACATTTATATGTTCAGTAGAGATCTCGCCCGAGTGGGCTCACTTCAATGTGTATCCAATAATCTACCCAGAGAAACTAGTTTATAGAGGCACACTCAGAGAGATCATTACTGCTGCGAGAAGCGCTGAAGCTCTCGTAGTGAGAGCTAATCACCCGTATATAGGTGGGCTCTTTATAGCCCAGGAACAGAATACTATTCCTGGAGGCTACTATGAAGACTGGGATGTAGCTGAAATAAATGGACCGTGGGGTATTGACGATAACCGTACACTCATGAAGATGATGTCACTGTGGAGTATGGGTATAAGAAAGTACTTGACAGCTGGTAGTGACGTACACGATGTGTGGGTTACGCCTAGAAGTGGTTTTCCAAGAGTAGTAGCTTATATTCCTGAAGGGCCTACAATAGAGGGTTTAGCGAGAGCTGAGCTTACTGGGAGAACGTTTATAACTTATGGACCATTTGTGTTTACAGATCCGCTACCAGGATCTATTATTGGTATTAAAGACATCTCTGAGAATATAATCGTTAACGTAGAGCTCTATGCCGTTGAGGGGCTTTCAAGACTTGAAGTATGGTCTCAGAGTAGAGTAGTGTACACTGTGAGTTTAAATGGCACTTCACAGAGACTAACACTAACACTTCCAGCTGAGAAGCTCGTAGATAGAAATAGAGGCTTCGGCTGGCTCATCCTAATAGTCTACGATGCGCGTGGTAATAGAGCTATAACTAACCCGATCTGGGTAGATCTCAACACTGTATTAAAAACCGAGACACTTACATTTACAATAATGACAACTACGACGATAACAACAACACTCACAGTCGAAACCACTACAACTGTTCGCGAAACAATAACAACAACAGAACTAAGAACAATAACACAGACTACAACAATAACTACAACTGAGACCACAACTAGGACTTTAACAGAGAAAATTACAGAGACATCACCAGTGCCTACAACAGTGTTTACACCAGACTACACGTTAACCGGAGTTATAGGGATAGTAGTGTTTATTATAGGACTAGTAGCAGGACTACTATTTAAGAGGAAATAGAGGTTTAAAGGATTTTTTACTTTAACCTTATTTATGTACTATTATTTCTGTATTGTAGTGTTTTATTTATTAGTACTTAATTGGCATTATTTACTCTCGTGGTGTGGTAGGTGTGGTTATCGCTCCCGGTGGTGTTATTAGGGGACGCTATAGACCCATAGTAATTATTACAATTATAGTAATTAACATATTAGTGTACATATATACTAGTTTAGCTTCAAATACTCCACTATTGGCTTCTAGTAGTGAGAGTATTTACAATTATGGTTTTATACCATATCTCTTATTTGTAAAACCCACAGAGGCCTTCTATAGGATATTTACAAGTATGTTTATACACGCAGATTTACTCCACATATTCTTCAATATGTATTTCCTCTGGATTTTTGGGTCAAGGTTAGAGGGGCTTATAGGGCATACTAGAACACTATTACTGTACATTGTATCAGGTCTCTCGGCAGTTCTCTTTCATATTGCTTTCATACCTATAGGTGGTTATAGTGCTCTCACAATACCAGCTGTTGGTGCTTCTGGAGCTATTAGTGGTGTTCTAGGAGCATATCTTCTTACATTACCTCACACGAGGCTAATAATGTGTATGTTCTTTTTCTTTATACCATACTGTTTTAAGCTCTCTGCAGAGGCGTTCGTGATTATATGGTTTGCGCAACAAGTAATCTATGGTTATCTCAGACTTGGAGGTGTAGCGTATTTTGCACACGTAGGTGGTTTCGTAATGGGCCTTCTACTAGCACCACTACTCTCGCACCGCCTGGTAAGACTTGAAACTCCACCAGGCCTCTTTAGCTATCTAGAGCACTTACTGGGAATATTTCTACCTAGACGTCGAGGTATAAGTCCTACTACAAAGATTATACTAGTACTGTTATTAGTAGCTGTAACTGGAGGTTTCCTCTACGCGGCTATTAGTACAAGGAGCACCCTAGTGTATCTCTCGAATATAAAGGCGAATGGTCAAGACGACAACGTTGTCTTCGCTATAACTCCTAGAGAAGTACTAGCAAGTACTAGTCTACAGGAGGATGTGCGCATATTAGTGAATAGACTTGTAAATACACCGTACGTGTATAATATAGAGTATGCTAATAGAGAAGAGGCTATAGTTGCGCAGTATTATGTAAATGTTTTAGGAATTAGAGTACCAGTGAGTATTAATATGATTGCTAGATACGACGAACTCGGAGTGCTTGTACAGTCTCACGGCACGATGGACACTATAAGTGTAATTATAAGTCCTTCAGGCGTGGCTATAGGAACTAATAAAACAGTGAGGTTTAATTTAAACTCTAATAGAATAGCTACTGGACATGATATAAGTGGCGTGTGTCTTATTGCAGCAGGTATATCTATTTTGGCAATAATATCAGTCGTTAAGAGTAGAGGTGTTTTCTCACTTTACGTATACGAAGAAACACATATACCATATTTGTAAATATACTTATAGTTTAATACCATATTTATTTACAAACACTACTTCTTCGAGTGGTTTTCTAGGTCTTGGTGATGGAGATTCATCAGGATAACCTAAGGCTATAATAGCTACTGGTATAGCATTCTCAGGGATATTAAGTATATTTCTTATTTCTTCAATATTTCTCAATGTTTGAATCCACACGGCTCCAAGTCCTAAAGCATGTACTGCGAGTAAGAAGTATATTGTAGCGTTAGCACAGTCAAGCATGTATGATGTTGGTGATTCGTCAACATGGCAAACCACGACAACCGCTAGTGGCGCATTTTTTAGTGGTGACGCGTATATGTGTATTGAGGCAAGTTTATATTTAATCTCAGGATTCTCTATTATAATAAATCTCCAAGGCTGGCTATTCTTAGCACTAGGAGCAAATCGAGCTACATCAATAGCTCTCAACACTAGGTCTCTTGGTGGTAATTGAGGCTTAAATTTCCTAATACTCCTCCTTGACTTCAAGAACTCGAGTAAAATTTCAGGGCTAGACACTCTAACACCTAGAGGTCTATAGCATGTGGCAAAGAATTTAAATTCTTATATTAAACTTAGATTTATAAGTCTTACGTCTTAGTGTGTTTTAAAAACTTAATCTCTCCTCTTCACATGTGGTGAAAATTGTGTTTACAACTTTTAGTATTGAAAAGTATAGGACACTGGTACTTATAGCAGGTTTACTCGTATTAGCCATAGTATTAAAGTTTTATGAGATACCTTATCCTCCTGTGCCATTTCTCAAATATGATGTATCAGGTATACCATTAGTCATTATAGCGTATTATTCACTAAAATACACATTTAGCACACTGCCAATATACTACGTTATACCAGTATTATTTGGCAAAGACGCTGTTGGTATGGCTATGAAGTGTTTAGCTGAAACTTCCACGTTTATACCACTAGTATTAATTTACAAGAGGGGTTCTCAACTCGGTAAGTGGAGAATAAGCATAGCTGTTAGCATAACAGCGCTTTCAAGGGTGTTATCTATGAGCCTTGCAAACTATTTTATTACACCTTATTGGCTAACGTGGGTGTATAAAATGGCATTTGAAGAGGCTTACAAAGCAACATTAATGATAATGCCTCATATAGCGCTCTTTAATCTCACAATAACACTCATAATAGCTCCACTATCACTTACGTGTATAACTATACTAAAAAGAGCTGGTTATTTAAAGTGAGCCGAGAATTAATAGTAAATAACGTTCTTGAAATACAAGATCTCTGGTTTAAATACCCCGTTGGAGACTGGGTTCTCCGCGGAGCAAATCTAAGTGTTAAACGCGGAGAGCACGTTCTCATTATAGGTGATACTGGATCTGGAAAGACTACATTTATTAGAGCTATCACTAATATAGGGAGACTTGTATATAATGGCGAGATTAAAGGCTCTATTAAAATACTTGATAAAGAGCTTTCAGAGTATACTAGTAGCGAGCTTTTCAAGGTTATAGGTGTAATTGGACAAAACCCCTATTTATACTTCACAGATCTACACGTTTACAGAGACCTCTACAACTACGCTCTAAGAGTTCACAGAGATCCGTCGAGAGCGGAAAGAGCTCTGAGAAAAATTGTAGAAATGATGTCGCTATACGACTCACTAGAAAAGTATTTCTTTGAGCTTTCAGGTGGCGAGGCTAAGAGAGTTATAGTGGCTAAGACCCTTATAGCTGATCCACAAATACTCCTACTAGATGAACCTCTAATGTGGCTTGACGAATATGGCGTTAAAGACATACTCGAAGTTCTCAGAGTTTTACGTAGATTAGGTAAGAATATAATAGTCTTTGAACACAGATTTGTACCTCTTATTGACTATTTTGACAGAATACTAGTACTCAAATGTGGCAAACTACACGAGGTCACTGTTGATGTGAGGAGATTTCTAGCTACACGTAAAGCTGTGCTAATAGGATATTCTCTTATGAAAAACGAGTATGGAGAGAGAGATATTGTCTTAAAGACTATTGGAGTCCACTACTACTATAACTCTAAGAGAGTTTTGCAAAATGTAAATATCACTGTGAGAGATAATGATAAAATTCTCATATATGGTGTAAACGGCTCTGGTAAAACAACTCTGTTAAAGATACTAGCAGGATATTTAAAGCCGAGCAAAGGACGTGTAGTGAGGAGAGGAGATATTATTTACATACCACAAAACACTATTCTCTTCTACACTGAGGAGACTGTGAGACGTGAAGTAGAAGAGATTTGTAAGAATAAGGGTAGAGGAGTTGGCTGTGTAGAAGAGGGATTAAAGAGAGTGAGATTACTAAATATAGATCCTGACGTCTCACCGTTTAATCTCAGTCATGGTCAAATGGTTAAGTTAGCTATAGTACTTGCTACTATTTCAAAAGCTACTATTATACTAGTAGATGAGCCCTTCTCAGGCCTTACATATAATGATAGATTAAAATTGATAAAAGAGTTATTAGCACTAGATAATGCCGTAATATTAGCGTCTAGCTGGATTGAGCCAGCTACTATATCTGGTTGGAGTAGAATTCTTAAACTAGAAAACAACATGTTAACACTACTAGGTAATATTAAGCCAACATATACTCTCGAAGAATTAGCTGAAGTTTACAATAAGCTAACAGGTGAAATTGTTGCTTAGAGACCTCGCATACCTATTAGTATATTCTGAGAAAACACAGAGATTTGGACTTATATCTAGACTAATTATCCCCGTAGTGATACTTTACTTAATATTCTACGTGAGACTGTATTCAAATACGTTGTTTGAAGAAGTAGTAGGATTGTTCTTAATACTCATTTATGAGCTATTAGTGGCGTCATGGATTCGTGGTTTCAGAGGGATTATATCGGGTTTAAAGCTCTATTTAATCTTCACCGCGATAAGCTCAGTAGTAGTTCTAATTAGTGGTCTACTCGGAATGCTCGCACCAGAACCTGCTACAATCCCAGTAACGGCATTAAGACTTGTGGTATTTTTTATAGCTCTAATTTTACTCTTTCAGCTTATTTCACTCAATGAGTGGAGGACTATATTTGAAAAACTAGGTTTAAAAACACTATCAGAACTCTATCCACTAACACTACTACAACTACCACTGGTACTCTATTATCTCTCAGAGTCAGCTACAGCTGTGAAGTTAAAGTATAAGGGTCGAAGACTACATAGAATAGTAGTGCCATTAATACTCCTCGTAGCACACACTTCTAAAAGTATTCTAGAATCATATGTGATATACGAATTTCCTAGCAGAGTGGAAATTAGGCTTATAGGTAAACGCGACGTCATAATTTATATCACTCTCATAGTACTAGTAATTATAATTCTACTTATACATATGACATTTAAATTTCAATAATATTTAAGGTTAGAGCTATACCAGAATTATACAAAATACACTAGGAGAATATTGATTACTAAGAGAAGAGAAGTGTTTAATTCCCACGCCATCTTTTAAATTAGTCTAGTGAACTTAGTGTAAATAGCTTAAGTAAGGCTTAATTCACGTATAAACACAATAATAGGTTTAATAAACGAGGTATCAGTCTGGGGTTCGAGGCTCACCACGTCGCCAGCGGCAGGGCGTCATCACACTATTTTACTCTAAAGCACTTTCCTACTATTAAGTTTCGTGACATAATCTATTAAAGCTTTTACCAATTTTACTTGAAGCTAATAGAGGAAGCTCTCTTATTCGAGTATTGGTCTCTCAGGACAGAGCTTTGTTATTAGAGACTCTAGGATCTCTATGTATTTAGTCCCATGATCTGGTATCACAGCTACAACATCACCTTTCACCATACCATTCTCAGCTAGTTTTTTCAGAGCGTAGAGAACAGCGCCACCGCTTAGACCTATGAGTAGTCCATCGCTACGTGCAACCTCGAGTATAGTGTTAAAGGCATCTTCTAGCTTAACATCTACTATTCCGTCGAGCTCTACGTAGTTTATCCACTTCATACCCGTTTCAACCCTCCTTATACCAGGTATAGCTGAGCCCTCTGCTGGCTGAACACCATAAACTCTCACATCGCGATATCTGTTCTTAAAGTAGAGAGAAATAGCTGAGGCATGTCCAGAAGTGCCGAGTCCACAAATAATAGCCTTAGGGGTTATGCCCATACTCCTGAGCTGGTAGTCTATTTCTTTAGCTGTGTATTTTAAGTGTACAATGAAGTTTAAGTCGTTTTCAAATTGATTAAGCACAACTGCACCATCACGAGCCGCATCTAATAACACACTACTAATTATTGTGACTGTTATAGGACTGTCTTTTCTCACAACTTCAGCGCCTAGAGCTGTAAATAAATAGTCTACACATTTCTGAACAGTTGATGGTAAATATACTCTGACCTTGAGACCATAGTAGTTTGCCAGTCCAACAAGTCCTAGACCAGTATTAGTTGAAGTAGCCTCATAGAGTTTCCTTGTCTTCAAGTATCCTCTCTCAAAAGCATTTACAAGCATATACCACGCTATTCTATCTTTAATACTGAGACTAAATGGATGATACCATTCTAGCTTTGCCCACACGTTAACTCCTAAATCACTAAGATATCTCAACCTCACTAATGGAGTTGGAACATCTCTTTCAATAAAATCAACTACGTTACTATACACTCTCACCGGGGAGCCTACAACATTATAGTAAAAGTCGAGTTCACTTAGTGAGATTTCCACGTCAACGTCATTAGGGCTCTCAACTACAGGCACTAAGCGAGGTCCTAAAGCCCAGAGAGCATTATATAGTTCTAAGTCATCATCAATAACTCTGAGCTCGCTATTAACGTGTAGAGGACGCGTACTCCACTTACCTAGTAAGTTCTTTAATATATCAATATATCTCTCTAATTCTATAAACTCTCCTCTAATATTATTTAAGGACATATACCTTAACCCTGACATGTGAATTCACCATAACAACTCTGTCATCTTAATCTCAAAACACCTTTTAATAAACTATTATTAGCGAAAAGCAAGATAGCGAAAGATAGCAATGAGTGGAGAAAATCAAGGCGATCGATCTTCGATCTCTGTGGGTTTTCCCACCATTAGAAGTTCCTAGGGATCTCTCATCAGCAAGATCTCTTAATAAATAATCTAAGCTAAGTAGTATTCTAATACATTAAACTACTCAAGACGTGTAGATCTCTTCTTTAAACGTAGTAAACTTTAGCTTTCCCACGGTTAAGTGTGCAAGGAAACCAGCTGTTAGATTGGGTTCATTATTTATGAACACATCTTTTCTATAGTGATGTGCTACCACCTCACCCACGAATAAAGTGTAATCTCCGTAGACATGTTCACCTATGACTTTGCATTCGAGATTTGCAAGAGCATTCTCAATTATTGGAGTTTTAATCTTGCTAGCTGGTGCAAGCTTTAACTTCATTTTCTTTAATTTCTCGGGGCCACGCTCTGATCCAGCTATGGAGACATCACGTAACATGTCTAAATTTGGAACAGCAACTACAAACTCATTATACTTCTTAACAAGCTTATAGGTATATCTTATAGGTGCAATAGCTACAGCGATAGTAAAAGGATTTGATGATGCAATTGTAACCCAGTCAGCAGCCATAACATTGACTTCCTCACCTAGTCTACCAGAAACTATAAGGTATGTTCTTAGAGGATATAGTAACATATACACGTGAACTCACCCCATATTAATTAACCAATAATAGTATAATAATAAAAGTTAACTAATAAACACTACCACATAAACACTTGATCAAAAACCCTAATATTAATATCAATTCAATTATTCTATAAATAAGGTACATAGAATAACTATTTACGTTAAAGTTACTTTAAAAACTACTAATTGAAAAGTATTAACTCTCATACTTTTAGAGCTCCCCTCTTTCTAAGTTCATCTATAAGTGCGAGAATTCCGCTTATTAGTAAGTATATTCCAATTAATATTGCTACGAGATCTGGCCACACTATTATAATAATGCCGAATATTATCATTAAAATAGCTATTAGTAATCTCGGTACACTTATGCCGAGATATTTCTTCAAGATCTCTTCAGTTTTCTGCTCTATCATGTTTCTCACTTATCAAGTATTTATTGAAAATTTAGATTTAAAAGTTTACAAGTAGCGATCTTAGCTAAGCCATGCTTTTACTATTAATCTCACTCTACTAGCTGTTCTAGCACAGAGATCTGTTGTAGTCTCTAAAAGATTATTTAAGCTAAATATTAGTAATTGGAGAGCATAGGGCTTTACGATATCACTCATATTTAATATAAGTCCTCTATTTTCTAGTTCAAGTTCATCAGCTTTCTCCTCTACTTCAAGTATCTTCTTAAAGTATTCATCAACTTTTTCATACTCTCCTCTTACAAAACTTGTAAAGCTTTCTGTAAGCAGGGTTATACTCATAGATGTTACTCGTGCAAGCTCTACAAGACCTCTTCTCAACTTCTCTGGTAGTTCAAGAAATGGTAGTATTGTAAGTTCTCGTGAAGACTCCTTAATGTGATCGCCTATTTCATCAATCATATTAACTAATACTAGGACTTCTTCTTTAAAGCCTGGATCGAGGCTTGTAGCAGCTACACCCTCCTCTATAGTAGCCTTCAGCTCTCCACTCTTATCTAAGAGTTTAATAACCTCAGAGAAGAGCACTCTAGCTTCTCCTACTCTCATATTATTTAATAGTGTAATAGCGTGAGTAAACTTATCAGCGGCATCTTTAATAATATCTGCGTAATCTTTAAACACACTTACTAGGGCTTTAGAAAACACATCTGCGAGTAGTAGTTTCAAAATACAACCCCGTGTTTAAAGAAATACTAGGTAAACCTTATATTTAAGAATAATAACATAAATTTTGGTGAAGGGCTTTTGAGTCTAGAGATAAAACTACCAGAGCCAAATAAGTCTACACCGCTCTCTCAATTACTCTTAAAGAGGAGGAGTATTAGGAAATATGGGAGGGGATCGCTAAAACTTGAAGAGATCTCTCAAATACTCTGGGCTACATATGGCCTAGTTGATAAGAATAGACGTGTAGTGCCATCTGCTGGTGCAACATACCCTATTGAGGTCTATGTATTCGTCAAGAACGTGGAGAACTTAAAACCAGGTATTTACAAGTATGATGAGAACAGGAATACAATTGTTCTTGTAAGAGAAGGCGACTTCTCAAAGGAGCTGGCCTCAGCGTGTCTTAACCAAGACTGGGTTTACAAAGCACCTGTTAACATAGTACTCGTAGCTATATATGAGAGGACTACAAGCTGGTATGGTGAGCGCGGTTTCAGGTACATATACATGGAGGCTGGTCACGCGGGTCAAAACATATATTTAGTCTCTACAGAGTTAAATCTGGGTACAGTGGCTGTTGGGGCATTTCACGATGAGGATGTGAAGAGAATTATTGGGCTCGGAGACGAGTACATAGTTCTCTACGTGTTTCCTATTGGGAGATTGTAATTTTTCACGGCTTACCCGACTTCGAGAATATCATGTCTGGAGTTGTAACTGTAATTGTAGCATATCTTCTCCTATGATAGAGTTTAATACTCCTAATATACACTACATAGTCTGGATTTTTCAGCGAGACTTGCCTGTTTATTTTCTCAGCTATAACTCTAATAGCATCCATTGTGTGAGCAGGTAGTCTCGTTTCAGCCCAGTATAATCTTCCGTGAAGTGTTACTCTAAAAGTCTTGTCTAGTGGTATTTTTTGACCAGCTAGTTCAGTAGACTTAGCAGCTACCTCTTCAACATATGGGTTAACCACAGCATCTACTGGTATAACTCTGTAGATTACTTGAATATCACTAATATGTTCTCTCAGTAGTCTCAAAGCCTCATACGGGTTATCTACTCTAAGTAGTATTATTGATGGTGCTCTGTCAACTAACACGTAGTTTAAACCAAAACGTCTAATCCTACTAAGTACAAACTTGTAGTTATCAAGACCTTGCTCATGTGTTATTATAATGTTAAAACTCACGTGTAAAACCCTACTGTGCTTGTATAACAAGGTAGTATATTGCTCAAAGAGTATTTTAAAGATATGTTATTTGCGTAGAAGCACGCTTGATCAAGGAATTATAATAGAGCAGAGCTGTAAATTATGGTAAATCTAGACACCTACACTGTGAGTTAACTGTGAAGAGATAAAAATAACTAACTAGTTTATTTGTGTTTGAAGAGGAGGCGATTATTTTTGAATGACATTGATGTCTTAAAGTGGGTTTTAGAGGAAATTTCAAGGGGTAATAGAATAGCTTTACTATCTATTATTGGAAAAGAGGGCAGTGGACCTAGAGATATTGGAGCACTCATGGCTGTCTCTAGTACTGGGTCTAAGAGGGGTACTATTGGTGGTGGAGAGTTAGAAGAAATACTTGTAAAAGAAGCTCTCAGAGCTATTGAGGAGAATAAGCCGAGACGTGTAAAAATAGCATTGAGACCTGAAAATGTACCTGAAGATGCAGTTAAGACTAGAATGCTGTGTGGTGGTGTAATAGAGGTCTTTATTAATGTTCTTAGTCCGAAGCCTAGGCTAATACTAATAGGTGCTGGCCATGTAGGGAAGCCTGTTGGAGATTTAGCAAATATGCTTGGTTTTAGAGTTATCGTAATAGATAAGGATCCTCAGTTAGCTAGTAGAGAGAGATATCCATACGCTGAGAGCGTAATTGTAGGTGATGTTATAGAGGAGCTTAGTAAACTAGAGTTTACTAATAGTGATATCGCCGTTATAGTCTACGGTGAAGTTGAGACAGACTATCAGGCATTAAAATACTTAGTTACAAGAGGATTTAAAGGTCATATATGGGCTCTCTGTAGTAGAAAGCGTGCACAGTGGATGCTTGAGAGACTTGTAAGTGAGGGTGTAAACGTAGAGGAGGTCATGAGCAGAGTACACATGCCTGCGGGATTAAATATAAAATCTGAAACACCAGCCGAGATCGCTGTGAGCATACTAGCAGAAATCATATGTGAAATTAGAAGTTGTGAAAAGCCTGTTAAAACACTCAGTTTAACTTCTAAGTGAACTTTAACTCTAAGTAAGAACTTTAACTACTTTTAACACCTCCCCACGATCAAGCTTTACAACTCTCAAATATGTATCTGCAAGTTTTTCAAGACTCTTATTATCACCCATAACCATTACAACTATAAGCCTACTCTTAGTCTTATCAAGCATAAATTTAACCGGCTTTTCCGACACTCTATCAATACCATCTGTTATTAATACTACTGTGCTCTCTTTAATCTCTTTCGCACTAATATCTTGAAGTGCCGTTAGCAGAGCTCTAGTTATATCTGTACCACCACTACTCTTAACCCTAGCAATATACTCGAAGAGAGCTACCACTTCGCTTGCCCTGGGTTTTCTGCTAATACTGTGAAGACTATAAGGTTGACTATCAAAAAATCTTACTCTGAAATCGCGGCGAGATCTTAAAGTCTTCATGTAGAGTGCTAGTGTTACCGCCTTAGCCCATAACATTTTCTCGCCACTCATACTACCACTTTTATCTACTAAGACATATACTCCTCCGGATTTACGCCTAGTCATCTTAGTATAGAGTAGTAGTCTACGCTGGGCAAGCCTAATATAGAATAGCTCTTCAGGGTATGTTAAGCTTCTTGGAGCGAGTCTCTCTACGTCAAATCCAAGTTCAAATCCCATTTTCTCACCTCTCTTAAACACTATGTAGTCTCTGAGTGACCCAATATCATCTGCTCTGAGGTCTCTGAGAGCACTTAATATAGCCATTACATCTGCGCTACGTGCTAATCTTAAAAGGTCTAATCCGTAGTCCTCGGTGGAGAACACACTTAGAGTACCAGGCTCTAACCCCTCAATAATCCTCTTCACTTCAACAACTCTCTCAAGCTCTCTACTAGTAGATTCTAGTGTCTTCTCTATGAGCTCACTATGACTTTTAGTACTCTTAGCGTAGCTTTCACCAACTTCTAGTGGTCTTGTCGAGACTTGCTTCACGTATTCTGTAATAAAGAGAGCTGCGCCAATAGTGCTTAAAAATGGCTCGAGAACAGTCTTAGCTCTAACTCTCTGACCTACTGTTGAGTTTAATATAGTGTTAACAATGAGTTTACACAGCGTATTAGTAGACTCTTCATTTAAAACCGGTGCTGGTAGGTAAAAGGAGTAGTAGGTGTCTACTAGTACAGTGTCATCTAATCTCAGAGAGTTACCAATAAGAGTCTCAGCTAATCTCTTAACTTTAAGCCCCCTGTACCGTGTAAGGGGGTTTGAGTACTCTACACCTCTTAGGGCTCCTTGAGTACTCACAGTACTAGTCTCCTCTTAACAGTCTCTATGGTTTCTTCAAGTTCAATTAGCACTTCTAGTGCTCTTCTCTTAACAGAGTCTTCGACATTACTATTTAGGATTTTTTTGAGTTTTTCGCGTGCTCTTTCAAGCCCTCTCAAGTATTCGATTAATCTAGGATCTACATCTTGTCTCCTTACTAGTAGTGCTTTAACTTCTCTAATATTAGTTTCCACTTCTCTTATTTCCTCTAGAACTCTCTCTTTCAGGCTCACCTCTTCGAGGAGAACAATATAGGTCTTCTCGGCCTCCTCAGCTGTTTGTGGAGCAACATACTTCAATACTACTAGGTCTTCTTCAATAGCTTTACTCCTTCCATATAGTAGGCTGTGTGCAGCTATTATTTTTAGAGCCTTACCTTTTCTCCTATCAGAAATGTGTACTCCCTGATCTTCTATAGCAGCGTAGAGTTTAACTAGTTTATCCTTTATACTAGATAAGTCTACGTTAAAAATAATATCGTATACTTCTCTCAGCTCTCTCATTGAGAATATTGGCTCTACTGCTCTATAACCCTCTCTCTCAATTCTCCACACAGCATCTAATAACTCGCTCCATTTATCCTCGCTAATAGGCTTTACGAAGTGTCTTAGTAGAAATCTATCGTAGAGTGCTCTGTACTCTGACTCTTCTGGCACAGTATTACTAGCTGAGATCAGTGTCCAGAGTGGTACTTGTACTTCTCTATAGCCATCATAAATTACTCTCTCATTCATGAGTGTGAGTAGAGTGTTGAGTATTGCTGAGCTAGCGTTGAATATCTCATCTAGAAAGACGATTTCAGCTTCTGGTAGCTTATTAACACTTATTCTAACATATCTCCCCTCTCTCAAAGCTGCTATATCTAGTGGTCCAAATAGCTCGTCTGGGTCAGTGTATCGCGTTAAGAGATATTTAAAGAACTTAGCCTTAATTAAGTCGGCAGCTCTCCTAGCCATAGCAGACTTAGCTGTGCCAGGCTCACCTACTAGAATAGCGTGTTCAGCTGTCATAATAGCTAGTGTTAATACTAGGGCTTCTTCTTCTCTACCAATAAATGGCTTAGCGAGCTCTTCTCTAAATTTTCTCATTAACTCAACTAGCTTACTATAATCTCTCTGCAAAATAGGCACCTATCATGTTACTCCTCTACATGGCTAAATAAAACAATTAACATTACTAAGTCTTAAATTTAAAATAGCCCTTTATTTACACGTGGTGTGAATACTTTTGTGGAATTGCTATATACTAGTAATAGGGCTTGTAGAGCCTTGTCACTTAGTATATAGTAATAGGAGTGTTATTCTAGAGCCTGGAGTGTATTTTTATATTGGTTCTGCGCACGGGCCTGGTGGAGTCTTAGCGCGATTAGCTAGACACTTAGTGGGAGAGAAAAGAGTGTGGTGGCATATTGACAGGCTACTAAAGTGTTCTAGTATTAATATTTACGGAGTCTTTTTATTGAAAGCTATTAATTGTGATTGCGAATTTGAAGTTACACGTGTATTTAGAGAGAAATTTAACTATATACCTAGGTTTGGATCTAGTGATAAGAGACAAGATCCCTCACATCTCTTTAAGTGTAGTAATCTAGTTGAGTGTCTCTCACAAGTATACACGTTACTAGAGTCTATAGAGTGCTTAGAGGAAGTCATTTATGCTGAATATAGAGTGGCGGATGTTATTTGTTTTGATGTGAACAGTTAAGTATATAAGCTAGTTCAACATTACTCCCTACGTCCGAGTATATGCGAGTTGAGTCGGAATATGGGTTTAAATCAGAGTAAAGGGTTTTCGAGAACAGGGGGTTTAATAAACATACTTGAACTACGTCCTGGAATGGAAAATGTCACTGTGAGGGTCAAGGTGCTTAGTGTCGGTAAGCCTAGGGTTATTGAGACTAAGAAAGGTACCAGGACTATTAATAACGCTATAGTTGGCGATAATACAGGACGTGTAGAAGCTGTATTGTGGGGAGAGAAAACTAGTAGTTTAAGAGAGGGAGACGTCGTTGAGATCAGTGGAGCCTGGGTCACAGAGTTTAAGGGTAAAGTCCAATTAAATGTAGGGAAAACTACGAGTATTACGAAACTACCCGAAAACGTTGTTCAAGGCGAAATACCGGAGAAAGAGCCGAGCGCTCCTAGTACTCCAAGACAACCTCCAAGGAGATTCCCGCCGAGAAGGCCTAGAAGTAAGAGAGGAGAAGGATATGAGTGAAGAGGAAGCTCTTAAAGGTAAAATAGAGGACTCTGTTATTGAGAGATATAAAGCTATTAGAGACTCTAAGCCAACGCGTAAAGGAGAATTTCTCGGAGTTGAGCGAGATAAGTTCTACGTAGCTATTAGCGATGAAGAAGTCTACGAGTTGTCGCCACTAGCATACTACATATGGGCACTCTGTGATGGAGAACACACAGTAAAAGACATAGCCGTAGATATCTCAAACAACGCTAATGTACCCTACCACGAAGTCATAGAGCCGCTACTAATAGTCCTAGATCAAATGGTCAAAGCAGGACTAGTAGGATACTGAGACTAGGAGAAATCACTTAAAAAGTGTGTAATACTCATTTTTTAAATGGGATGACCTAAGACTCCAATACCGAGTAGATGCGGAAACTCCACCCCTAGGGGACCACTAGTTCGCATGTAATGAGGCTATAAGTTAAATTGATTAGTATTTATTCTGAGAAGGCGTGGCGATAGCTATGGCATTAATAATAACACCACCAGTGGTATTTTACGTGGTTAGAGTAGCGTGGAGGGAGGCTTTACAAGCAGAAACAGAGTGATTTTCTCTTTACTTAAACATTAAAACTCTTGACAATTTTTAGCCTTATGCAAGCGGTCTCTAATAGCTGAGAGTATACTATACGAAACCAGGAGTAGATTTTACTTTCTCATAGTATTTAGGTGCAGTTAACTATGAGCTCGTCCAACGAGCTCCTCTATATTGCTATAGCCGAGAACACTCAACCAGCTCTTAATTCCCTCTATTATTTCATGTACTACTTTTCTACTCTTCAAAAAAGCGCTTCCTACTTGTACTGCGCGGGCGCCAGCTAGTATGAATTCAGCTGTGTCAATCCAGTTCGAGATCCCGCCGCAGCCAATTATTTCAGCCTTATATTCCTTATACACGTCGTATACCACTCTCAGTGCTATTGGCTTTATAGGTGGACCTGATAGGCCGCCATGAATATTTGAGAGTACTGGCTTAAAGCTGTAAACATCTATTGCTAGTGCTCTAATAGTGTTTATGAGTGTGAGTGCACGTGCCCCTGCCTCTAGTGCTTTACCAGCAGATTCTACTACTCTATCTGAGAGTCCTAGTTTAACAATTACTGGTATTTTTAGTATTGATGAGACTTCTCTTGTAACTAAGAACACAGTGGTAGGGTCTGAGCCTAGCTCTAATCCATGACCTTTAACATGTGGACAGCTAAGATTGAGCTCTACTGCTGAAGCTCCAGAGTCCTCTGCTACTTCTGCCACTCTATTGAATTCTTCAATACTACTACCACCAATACTGACAATTATGGGTTTTCCGAGGAATCTAGCTCTGTCTACGAGGGGCTTAATACCCTGCACGCCTGGGTTTGCAAGCCCAATAGCATTGAGAAATCCCCCACTTCTCAACTCTACGAGTACTGGTGGATTATAGCCCTCACGTGGATTTAGAGTAAAAGTCTTAGTGACTATAGCTGAGAACCCATGTGAAGCTAGTATATCAATGTGCTCGGGATCTGAGCCCAGTATACCACTAGCATTTAACACTGAGTGTTCTAGTGCTAACCCTGCAATTTTAGTACTGAGTATTCCACTCAAGGTGCTTATACACCTCACCACACTTGAAAACAGGGCCATCAGTACAGAGTAGCCTTGGTAATGGTTTAAGAATACAAGAACCACAAGCACCAAGACCACACTTAACAATAGCTTCAAGAGAGATAAAAACCTCTGTTAAACCCCCTACTTTTCTACACATATCTATAAGCATGTTTTTAGGACCTACACATACCACTACATCATATCTCCACGCGTGTTCACGTAAAACCCTCTCCGCGAGATCAGATGCCTTACCACAATAACCGACTATGCAGTCCTCAGATGCATAATAAACACTAATAGTACTCGGTGTTAAGCTCTTTACATCGAAGAGATCTGAGGACTTTTTAACACCCCAAACTACGTCAAGCTTAACTCCGATCTCCTCGGCGTGTTTTGCTAAGAGTGGTAGTGGTGCTATACCAGTACCGCCAGCTACAAATAGCACTCTGCTATAACTACTAAGAGAAATTCCATTACCCAATGGACCCTTTATGCCGAAAAAGCCCGAGCGATCTCTTAAACTCCTAGTGCCTTCACCTACTACTTTAAAGAGCACATATAGTTTTTCCCCAGTGTACTGAGAGATAGACATGGGGACTTCGTCTACACCCGGTATCCATATATTTACAAATTGTAGTGGTCTTGGCTTTACCCCGAGATCTTCCAATAAGCTGAACTCTACGTAGTAGTACTTCTCGCTGAGAGTTATTATACCTGTCTTCTTAGCTGACTTAAACAAGGCTTACTCAGCCCTAAATGACTTTATATAGTTTAAAACATCATCATAGGCCTCTCTCGAAATAATCCCAGTATTGAAGAGAGCATTAAAGATCTCTGTTGTTGTTAGTAGCGCGTAGAGTCTTATACCACGTGACTCTAAGAGCTTTCTCCCACCCTGCTCTCTGTCAACAATAACTATAGCCATCACAGGTTTAGCACCAGTATTTAACAGGTTATCAATAGCTTTAATAAGAGAAGACCCTGTAGTTACGACATCATCTACAATAGCAGTCCTCTTACCACTCACCTCACCTTCAACTACGTTGCCAGTGCCGTGTTTCTTAGGCTCTTTTCTAACATAGGCTAGGGGCTTTCCCGTTAAACAAGATATATAAGCTGCTAGTGGTATACCGGCTGATTCAACACCGGCAAGTATGTCAAAGGCGTTTAGTGGTATTCTAGCCACAAGCTCGCTTACTACGCGTCGAGCTAGTTCAGGATAACTATAAAGTTTCCTCACGTCGATGTAGTAGGGGCTCTCAATACCAGATGTAAGCTTGAATTTTCCGAATTTAATCATACCATGCCTATACATCTCTATAGGAATCCACGACATTCTCTCACCCTCTCAAGTTGAATATGCTTCACAGTTCTCGCAGCACTTGAGGGGTCTGGAGATGTGGTTATAAGTCTACCAATAATCTCGTAGTCTGCTCCAGCACAGAGAGCATCTCCAGGTCTAGCCCCCTGAACTCCCACACCAGGTGAATATATGTAAACTCTCTCCCCGAGAACTCCTCTAGCACGCGTAATTAAATGAGGCTTAGTAGCTGGTATTACAACACCATGGACTCCTAGTTGAACAGCATCTTGTAAGAGCTCTTCGAAGTGCTTATCAATATACTTCTCAGAGCCCCTATGACTCATTGAAACAACTAATATAACATTTACATCGTGTTTCTCAGCTTCAAATACAAGCTTATCTAGAGCATTACTCACACCTACAAAGCCGTGAGCTATTACAGCATCAACACCAACACCTGCTAGTAGTTTAAGTGTAGACACCATAATGTCTCCTATATCAGCGAGCTTTAAGTCTGCAATTACCTCTCTCTCCGAGAACCTCTTTACCTTACTAATAGCCTCTAACCCGTTTTCGAGGAGTAGACTTAAGCCCACTTTAAAACCGGAAACATGTGGTGATACTTCTTCAACAATTTTTTTCAGCGAATCTTCACATCTCTGATCTCGTATAGTGTCGAGCGCTACTATGAGCAAATGCCCGACTAAAAATACGTTAAACAAAGCTTAAAAATCCTACTCTAGGAGATCTTTAAGTATCTGCTAAGCGAAGTTTTTATCCTGTATGGGTCCATATAGATCTCGCTAGCACCAAGATCTCTTAAAACCATGAATGCAGTTTCAATAACGTCTCCACCTCTTAATTTTGCAAGTCCAAATAGTGTTTCACTAAAAGACCAGGGATAATATATCCACGCCCACTTCTCGAGTTTCTCCACGTAGTAATCTGGTGTAAAAGTACTAGTAGATTTGTAGTGAAGAACAGCTGTTTTAATTTCACCGGCACCTAGGCCCCTAGCTATTCTCACAATCTTACTCATAGTAGCACCAGTGTCTACAACCTCATCTACAATAAGTACACGCTTATTACTCAAGTTGATCTCCTCGTGCACGCTTATCTCGGGCTCTTCGGCTATGCGCCCTCCAATACCCCAAAACTTAGACCTCAAAACAACTAAGTCATCTACACCGAGAACATCACTCACAATTCTCGCTGGTACGAGCCCGCCGCGGGAAATTGCAATAATAGTGTCAGGGTTTTCTTGAGCGTCAAGTAGTATAGTTGCTAGTCTATAACAATACTCAATAGCCTTACTCCACGGTACATATATTACTTCCATATTACTCACGATCTCACCTCTCTAATCCACTACTCCAAAATACTTACAGAGACCTGGCTATGCCGCGAGCAGCTAGAATACCTGTGGCTGCAGCCACGTTTATTCCACGAGATAACCCTGCACCGTCGCCAGCTACATAAATACCCTCAACATTTGTCTCCATATCTCTATTCGCTTCAACTACAACACCGTAATACTTGATCTCGGGCGCGTATATTAGTGTCTGCGGTGAGGCTATTCCAGGATATATTATGTCAAGGCGTGATATAGCCTCAAGGATATTACTCAAAACTCTATGTGGCATAATCAGACTAATATCTCCAGGGGTACAGTCTCTTAGTGTTGGAGTAATAGTGCTTCTCGATATTCTCTCCCAAGTACTCCTCCTCCCCCTCTCTAAGTCTCCAAGCCTCTGGATAATAGGCTTACCAACACCTACTTTAGTAGCCATTCTAGCAATAGACTTTCCGAGTTCAAGTACATCTGTATAAGGATCTGTGAGTCTTAGCGTGACAAGAAGCGCGAAATTTGTGTTTTTTGACTTAATTTCTTTAAAACTCTCGCCATTAACACCAATAGTCCCATCACTATAGAACTCCTTAATTACAAATCCCTGTGGATTTGTGCAGAAAGTTCTCACCATGTCATCATATGTCTTAGTGTACATTATAATTTTTGGATCATAGTTTATACTTGTAACATGCTCTGTAATATAGTGTGGAACCTCGACTCTAACACCCACATCTAGAAAGCCGGGTTTTACATTCATGCTTAATCTCTCCGCGACTCTTCTAAGCCACTCAACACCACCACGTCCAGGAGCTATTAGGAGTTTCTTAGCGTAAAACTCACCGCGATTGGTTTTCAGTTTAAATACCCCTTGATCTCTCTCAACATCTTCAACACTAGTTAAACTATAAATTCTAACACCTAGCTCTTCGAGGTGTTTTGTAATATTAGTGACTACTCTAATAACGATCTCTGTACCTAGAACTCTCTGTGGTGTGGGTATATACTTGGCACCAGCTTTAGCAGCGAGTTTTTCAATACGTCTAGCTCTCCTGGGATCTGGCATAAACAAACTTTCTCTAGGAGCACCGAACTCTAAAAGAGTAGCATCCACGTGCTTTATAAGCTCCTCAGCGGCCTCCCAGCTTCCTAGTAGCTTATCTAGGTCTCCACCTACATCAGGCCTCAAATTAACAATACCACTACTAAAAGTACCGGCACCGCCAATACCGTGAAGAACGTGGCAAATACTACAAGCGTGGCAATTCACGATCTGTAGTGGAGAACGCCACCAATCCGGTGTTTTAGAAGCAATTGGACATTTTCTCTCTTCTACTCGAGCACCCTTATCAAATAGAGCTACTCTCAGATCTCTGCGAAGTCTAGTAAGCTCTAGTGTTGCAAATAAGCCGGCTGGGCCACCACCAACAATTACTACATCAAATTCTCTCACAGCTCGACACCTACATCCCTTGACCTATCCACTACATCTTCAATATACTCTCCAGTACCAATTAGCACCACGGGCCTCTTCAACTTAGACTCTACTTCTTCAACCCACTCCCTCGTTTCGCGTGGTAGAGCATCCCAGCTCTTTACGCGCCTTGCAGTTGGAAACAAAGCATCGATCTTTGTAATAGCAATACAAGTAGCAGAATTCAACATAATAGCTCTCTCTGCTAACTTATAGTTAAATGGTGCAGCTCTACGTAATCTACCTGTAACAGAGCCTCTCTCTAGCCAGCCGCGTTTCTCTAATTCTTCTACACTAAGCTCTCCTTCGAGAGGTCCTCCCCCAACTCTAGTAACATAGGCTTTGAACACTACGAGCACATTGTCGACGCGCTTAGGGCCTATACCAACCTCTGAGAGTATACCAGAAGCTGTTGTATCGCGACTAGTAACGTAGGGGTATGTTCCATGGTAAAGTGAGAGATATGTGCCCTGAGTCCCCTCCACTAAGACTTTTTCTCCTCTATCTAGAGCCTCGTTAACCATGAAGGATACGTCTGCTAAGAACTCTCTTAGCTCGTCAAACTCTCGTGCTACTCTTAGCTTTCTCAAAACACGATCAGCTGTGGCGACCCCAACTCCCTGAAAAGTTGACCCTATAGCTCTAAGCACTAGATCTTCTCTCTCGCGGGCCACGTGATCTTCCTCAATAACCCCTGTATTGTAATCTATGTGCACTCTACCCCTAACACCGAGTTCCTCAACTTCGTGGAAAAACACGTCTAGCTTTATGAGTGCTCCAGGTGGTATGAGGAGTTTTGCAGATTTATTTACAAATCCTGCTGACAACGTTCTAAGTCTGTACATTTTACTATTATACACTACTGTGTGACCAGCATTAATAGATCCTGTTCTCACAGCGTAATTATATTTCTTAGTGAGAGCTAAGTAGCCTGCTATTTTACCCTTACCCTCATCGCCAAAGAACCCGCCAACAATCACAGTTAACATGTATAGTCACCAAGTTGTAATTATACTAGCAGGGTTCAATAGTACTAGGAGGTTTAGTTGTCACAGCGTAAGTCACCATAGTCACGTCTTCTATACTCCTCGTGATCTCCCTAGAGATCTCGTCAATAACACTATAAGGTAGCCTCGCGTAGTCAGCAGTCATAGCATCAGAGCTCTCAACAACTCTCACAGTTACAATGTAGCCGTGTCTCCTCGCATCACCCTTAACTCCAACCCACAAGTCATCTCCGACTACCGCGAAGGCTTGCCATACGCGGTCGTAGAGTCCATGTTTTTTCAAAATAAGCTCGACTATAGCTGAAGCTCTCCTACATATCTCGAGTTTTCTCCTAGTAAATTCACCAATAACTCTAACAGCTAGTCCAGGGCCGGGAAATGGATGTCTCTTAGTGAAGTAGTCTGGCAAGCCTAGAATTCTACTAATTTCTCTCACTTCATCCTTGTAGAGGTATTTCAAAGGCTCTAAAACCACATACCTCTCTCTAAACCATAGAGGTAATCCAGCAACGTTGTGATGAGTCTTAATCTTATCTGCAACACCAGTAGCACCACTCTCAACAATATCCGGGTACGTAGTCCCCTGAACAAATAATCTCGCACCCTCTCTTTTCATAATTTCGCTGAAGATGAGGGCAAACTCCTCGCCTATAATTTGTCTACGAGTCTCACAGTCTTTAACACCTTCAAGCCTACTGAGAAATCTCTCTTGAGCATTTACAATAAGAGGCTCTAAGCCCACTCTTCTTAACATTTCAACCACCTCCTCCGGCTCTCCCTCACGGAATAATCCGTGATCTACAAATACAGGTATAAGTCTCTCACCGAGCACTCGCCTAGCTAATAGTGCAGAGACTGTTGAGTCAATTCCACCACTTACAGCCGCCACTACAGGTCCCTCCACAGACTTATACTTCTCAAGCTCTGCTAACACGTAATTATAGTAGTACTCTCTCCTCCACTCCCTCTTTAACTCGGATATCTTCACGAAGTTCTCGAGTAGTATTATGCCTTTAGGTGTGTGTACTACTTCGGGGTGGAACTGCACAGTATATATGACTTTATTATTAACGACTAATCTAATTGCAGCTATAAAGCCGTTTTCTGAGACAGCGAGAACTCTACTATTAGGTGGTGGTTTAACAACACAGTCGCTGTGACTCATCCACACTCGCTCCTCACTACTCCACCCATTAAATAACTCGTCTTTACTAATTACTCTAATTATTACTCCTCCGAACTCGCTACATTTACTCTCAACAACCCCCCCTAGAATTTTCGCTATGATTTGGTGACCGAAGCAAATACCTAGAACAGGCGTTCTTGTCTCGTAGAGCACCTTCCTAGCCGAGTACTCTACTAAGCTATCAGCACCAAATATACTCCTATGGCTGCCAGATAATACAACAGCCGAGTACTTTGAGAAGTCAACACTATCAATTCTATTATAGGGCTCTATTAGAGCTAAAACTCCAAGCTCTCTAAATCTTCTAGCTATTAAGTGTGTGTATTGCCCTCCATAATCTACAATTAGTACGCTACCTCCTGGAATATAGAGGTTATTGCTTATCATATAACTAGGGATATGAGTTGTAGTTAATATAGCCTAAAGAGGAATTTATGTAGTTAAGTTTGGAGTCTACTATGCCGGAATACCTTGTTACAGTTAGTGGGGAGCTTCCACTGAGATCTAAGAGGACTAGGTCTAAGTTTTACAAGAGACTTATTGATAATATCAAAGACATGGTTGAGAGAAATAATGCTAGAGTATTAGGCTCGCGTATCGTAGAGGCTAAGATATGGTTAATAACAGATAGAGATGTACTCGCTGGTCTGAGTAGAGTTTTCGGAGTGCACAGAGCAGGACTAGTGATCACATATAATTTTAGAGACCTCAACGACCTAGCTGAGTGGGTTTTTAAGAACACTAGGAATAGTGTTGAGAGTAAGAAATTCGCTGTGAGAGTTAAACGTAGTGGAAGGCACTCTTTCACGTCACTAGATGTGGCGCGAAGAATTGGTGAGCTACTAAAACCTTACTCTTCAGGGGTAGATCTCGAAAATCCAGAAGTCTTAGTCGAGTTAGAAGTTAGGGATTCAACGGCATATCTCTATACTAGTACTATGAGTGGTCCTGGAGGATTACCAGTAGGTGTAGAGGGCAAAGCGCTTGTCCTCTTCTCAGGCGGCTTTGATTCACCAGTAGCTGCGTGGTTTACAGCTAAGAGGGGTGTTGAAGTAGACTTTTTACACTACTACTTGGGGTCTACTCTCTCCTCGTATTATGCCTTTATAGTAGCTAAGAAGTTAGCATCTGAGTGGCTCTATGGGTACAGGCCAAGCTTTATATTAGTAGACTTCACTGATGTGATCTCAGAGATCACGAGGAGAGTTGAGTGGAGTTATAGACAAGTAGTTTTGAGAGCATTAATGTACATTGTTGCTGACAAAATAGCTGAGAAATTCAATTACAATGCCCTAGTCACAGGTGAGTCTCTTGGTCAAGCCTCAAGTCAGACGCTGAAAAATCTCAGTGCTATTGAGAGAGCTATTAAACCAAGAACACCTATATTAAGACCACTACTAGGGCTCGATAAAGAAGAGATCATAAACTTCTCGAGGCGAATAGGACTCTACGATTACTCCTCAAAGGTTTTCGAGGCCTGTGCTATTGCACCTACACGTGTAGTAACAGCGGCTAGTCCAGAGGAGATCACTAAGTATGTTAATAGTCTAGATCTAAGTTTAGTAGAGAAGTCTATTAGCTCACTGAGAATATATGACGTTCTCTCAACAAGCCCTGAGGATATAGCCCTCGCAAGTAATATTGAACTAGACTTTATACCTGAAAACGCGGTAATAGTAGACATGAGGAGTAATCGTTCTCCACCTATACCTAATAGTATTACTCTAAGTGAGGTTGACCTTGAAAAATTCAAAGATAAAACTCTAGTACTAGTTTGTGAGACTGGAAGTGTAAGTTACGTTATGGCTAAAGAGCTGAGAGAAATGGGTTATCGAGCTTTTAGTCTGAAAGGAGGTGTAAAAACCTGCTTGCAAATTAGGTAATTAAATCTGACTTTAAAATCCTTTGACTAATAGTCCTGTAGATCTTGTTATTTCTTCTAGAGAGTATGAGCTTAGTTACTTCTTCCCTTTTTTCATGTAGCTAAATACTTCTTTTGCTCGTGTTCCCGCAAGCCACTTTACAAGTTCTTCTGGTAGTTTATAACTTAAAACTATTTTAGCAGCATATGCTGGGTTCTGTGTGAATATTACTCTTAGATAGGGTATTACATCGCTCTTAACTATAGCTTTACTTGTGAGTAGTCTACTAGCTAATACCTCAGCTAGTGCTTCCCTATATTCTCTCGACTTTCTAGCTTCGGCGAGGAGTTTAATTTTCTCAGGCATTTTAAAAGCCTTCCACCTGTACTTGTAAGCTGTTCTTGCAAAGGCTACTCCAGGACCCATCATTTCAATAGCGTAGGAGAGTAAATCCCAGTTCTGTGTCTTCACAATCCTACCTAAGTAGATGTCTGCTCTACTAAGTGCCTCATAAGCTCTCCACATTTCTTCTGGGTTTTCGTAGTATGTTGGTATGTGCTCATTTATCCATGTTATAAACTCGTCATGAGTAAGGTCAGTCGAGGCGACAGCTTCTCTAGCTTGAAAAATATAACTTGCATTAAACATTTTCTGTAAAGCCTCCCACGGCGCGTAGACTCTATTTCTATATGCAGAAACAGCTTTAACTGTGTCAAGTGTTACTTTCTTATTTAAAGCGGCGGCTGCTTCTAGATCGTTAATAGCGCTTCTCAAATCTCCCTCAGATCTCTTGACGATCTCTTTTAGTGCTCCCGGTTCACAGTATAAGTTTTCGTATTTGCAAATTCTATCTAGAACTGTGATCACATCTCTCTCACTTAGCCTCTTCATGGGAACTAGTTCTGCAACTTCTCTTAGTGGCCTCAAGTGTTCCTGGTATGGGTTGTTAGCTGTCATTATAATTGGGTTTCTAGTGTTCTTTATAACTTCGATGAGGGCTTCTACACCTCCAGCATCTGCGCGTGGATCTAATCCATCAACTTCATCTAGAAGTACTATTTTCCTCCCCATAATTCCAGCTGTCTGTGAAGCTGCCTTAGCTATTCTCTCAATATCAACTTTTCTCCTACTATCACTAGCGTTCATCTCAAATAGCTGGTATTTGAATGTCCTAGCTACAGCCTCTACGAGGCTTGTTTTACCACATCCAGCTGGCCCGTGTAGTAGTATTGCTTTTTTCTCAATTCTGCCTTCTTCCCAGGCTTTGAGCCAGTTAATGAGTTTTTGCTTAGCTTCATCTTGATCTACAATGTCATTTATGTGTTTAGGTCTGTATTTTATTATCCATGGCAAGTACTCTGTGCTCAATAAGTGTTACACCTTAATTTTCTTACCGAGTAGCGAGAGCCTCGCAAGGAATGCGTTTAACTGTATTTCATCGTCAGCTCCCTCAACTAGTCTAAACTGTATTTCACCAGCATAGTCAGCTATCACTATTCTTAACTCGTCGGGTAATTTCACCTCGGAGCTGAAGATCTCTCTGTGAATTTGCTTAATAATGTCTACTCCGCTTAGCCCATAGTTTATCATGAGGTCTCTCAGTTTCCTCCTGGCTTCAACAAAGTTTCCTGCAAGAGCTAATTGCAACATTTCTCTAACTTCTCTCGGGTGAGCTAACCCCACAACCTTGTATACAGCGTCTTCGGTTACTTCACCTAGGGCGGCTGCCGCTTGTAGTATATTAATAGCTCTCCTCATATCGCCCTCAGAGATGTCGTAGATCACGTCTAAAGCCTTTTCTCTACACATAACTTTTTCCTGGTTGCAAATATACATGAGTCTACTTACTACGTCTTCGCGTTTAAGAGAAGTAAACCTGAAAACTGCACATCTACTCTGAATAGGCTCAATAATCTTACTGGGATAGTTTGCTGTGAGTATAAATCTAGTGCTGGCTGAGTACAACTCCATTAGTCTTCTTAGAGCTTGTTGAGCATCACTAGTCATGTTGTCTGCTTCGTCGAGTAAGACTATTTTAAAGGGTACTTCGCCTACAACCCTTGATCTCGCGAACTCCTTAACCTTAGTTCTAATAACCTCTATTTTTCTCTCATCAGAAGCGTTGAGTTCAAGCATGTATTGCCTATAATTCTCACCGTAGAGGTCGTGTGCGAGTGCGTGTGCTATAGTAGTTTTGCCTGTGCCTGGGGGGCCTGCAAATAACATGTGTGGAATGCTCTTCTCTGCTATAAATCTCTTAAGTCTCTCAACGATTTCCTTTTGATTTACAACTTCATTTAGGCTTCGAGGCCTATACTTCTCAGCCCAGAGAAGCTCACTCAAGACTACTACCTCAAGACACTACTCCTTTAAACTAATCTTTAATGTAGGGTAATAAAGGGGGATATTTAAAGTAGTCCTAGAGGGTTGTGTAGTGAATGGTTTAGTAGAGCTTCTCGGCCAGGTGATCTCGGAGTATATATTTAGGGATGCAGAGGAGGAGTATGTGAGAGTAGCTTATACAGGCCCATCTATACTGGTGTTTCTAGAAGACGAGTACGTGGAGTTAGTGAGAGGTGCTGAGTACACTCTTCCACGTTGGGTAGCACAGATACTAGTAGATAGGGGGTACGTGAAGATCTTGGAGGAGAGTGTAGACGCCGTAGCTATTAGTAGATTATTGTTTAATGAGAGTAGAAGTAGGGGGTTAGTAAAATTTGAGAAGTTAAAGGGATATTTCTACACTAGAGTTAAAAACACCATATCACACTTACTAAAACAGTACAAGTCTGCTGGAAACATTGAAGAAATTAAGAAAATCTCGGACACTCTCACTACGTTAACATCTAATACACGTGGACTCTACAAGGTGAGACTTGGCAAAATGCTCAGTTTGCTCTCAGTTCAGGAACTACCACCAGAAGTTCTCAGTAATCTAAGTGAAGAGGAGAAACACCTCTACAATACTGTGCGAACACTACTAGAAATCCTCAATAAGAGGGTTTTTGAGGTGTAGTGTGTGAGTGAGCCTAGTAGACTAGAAGAAGTTAAAGACTACGCTTTAGAGTTCTATAAGTTTCTAGACAACTTTAAGTCACGTGAGGGGGTCTTCAAGTATCATGAGAGAGTTTGGCACATGATAAATATGAATCAGAGGAGTCTCATAGTAGACTTCGACGACTTAATACTCTACAATTCAGAGCTCGCCGAGCACCTCATGGATCACCCATTAGAAGCCCTTGAGGCTTTTAGTCGCGCTTTAAAAGACTTTGTTGAGCGTGTAAATCCAGAGTTTGCGAGGAGTGTTCCGAGATTTTACGTGAGAGTTAGAAATCCGCCACGTGTAATGAAGATCAGGGAGTTGAGTAGCGAGTATATTGGTAAACTAGTAGCTGTTGAGGGCATTGTAACTAGGGTCACACGTATTGACGCGAAGATTATTAAAGCGCACTATAGACACGTAACTGAGCTCGGAGAAATACATGAATTTGAGTATCCGCCTGAAGGTGAAGTCGGCGAGAGACTTGAAAAACCACCATTTTGTCTACTCTGTCACAGAGCTGCGAGACTCGAACTAGTACCAGAGAAGAGTGTTTTTATTGACTGGCAGAAAATTGTTATACAGGAGAAGCCTGAGGAGGTTCCCGGCGGGCAGATACCCAGGTCTATTGAAGCTGTCTTAACAGGAGATATTGTTGATAGTGCTAGACCAGGAGATCGTGTCGTCCTCACAGGAGTTCTCAAAGTATCTCCACTAACTCTGGGATTAGATAAGAGGAGTTCTAAGACTGTGTTCGCGTTTTACATTGATGTAAATCACGTTGAAGTCCAAGAGAAAGCTCTCGAAGAGGTTGTAATTACTAGGGAGGATGAGGAGAAGATCAGGGAGCTTGCTAGAGATCCGTGGATACGAGAGAGAATTATTGCTAGTATAGCTCCGGGTATCTATGGCTACTGGGATGTCAAAGAAGCTATAGCACTCCTCTTATTTAGTGGTACACCTCAAATACTGCCAGATGGAACTAGGATTAGAGGCGATATTCACGCACTACTAGTAGGTGATCCTGGGACAGCTAAGTCTCAATTACTACAATTTACTTCTAGAATAGCTCCAAGAGGTCTCTATACTAGTGGCAAGGGCTCTACAGCCGCGGGTCTTACAGCGACTGTTCTCAGAGATAAGGCTACGGGCGAGTACTACTTAGAGGCTGGTGCACTAGTACTAGCTGATGGTGGTGTTGCCTGTATTGACGAGATTGATAAAATGAGAGAAGAAGATAGAAGTGCTATTCACGAAGTCTTAGAGCAGCAGACTGTGAGTATAGCTAAAGCTGGTATTGTAGCTAGGCTTAACGCTAGAACAGCTGTACTTGCAGCTGGTAATCCAAAACACGGTAGGTATGACCCCACACAGCCTGTGAGTAAGAATATTGACTTACCGCCAACAATACTCTCAAGGTTTGACTTAATATTCATAATCCAAGATATACCTAGACAAGACCACGATAGGAAGTTAGCGAGACATATTCTCGGAATACACATTGAAGCTGAGAGAGCTAGGGGCTTTATAGACCTGAACCTCTTAAAGAAGTATGTTAGCTATGCGAGGAGGTATATTAGACCACAATTAACGCCAGAAGCAGCTAAGTTAATAGAGGAGTTCTATATTAGTTTAAGACAAGCTTCACTAGGAACAAGTGAGGGTGGTCTACCAGCAATAGCTATAACACCACGCCAACTAGAAGCACTAGTGAGACTCGCTGAGGCACACGCTAAAATGGCGTTAAAGACAAAAGCTACAATAGAAGACGCTGAAGAGGCTATTAGATTAGTAATGTCTACACTGTCTAAAGTCGGATTTGATGTTGAGAGCGGTAAGTTAGACATAGATGTGTTAGAAACAGGTATATCAGCCTCTAGGAGAGCTAAGAAGAAAAAGTTTAGAGAATTCCTATTTAAATATCTCGAAGAGGTTGGAGGTGAAGCTGAAATTAGTAGTATTGTGAGTAAAGCAGCTGAGGAGGGTTTTGAAAAAGACTTTGTACTAGAAGAGATAAACGAGCTTAGGAAGAGTGGAGAACTCTACATGCCGAGACCAGGTAAAATTGCAAAAGTAAAATAGCTTAAATCCTCTGGTAAAACCAGTAAACTGAAATACGTACTACGAGTTCTGAGATCAGGTTTCTCTTAGCTATTCTTTTACTCAGGTTTCTCGCTTTTAGTACTCTGTATTTTCTCTACGAGCCACTTTCTCCTGTGTTTCCAGAGCGTTGGAGGTGTCCACATAACCCAGGCTGGTAGTGCCTTAATAAACTCGTATGCCTCCTCCCAGCTCTCAAGGCCTAGTTTACTAGCTAGTTCCTCTAGGTTCATAGGTGTCTTCAAGTACTCTTGAATAATAGATAAGACTCTCTCATCAAGAGGAATCTCTTTCTCTCTCACTTTAACTACAAATACTACTTCTCTGTTAGGTTCACTCATACACTTAAACACCCTATAAACCTTGTAGTGTGATTTAAGGCTTATTAGGCTTAATTAGTGGGGCCGCCGGGATTTGAACCCGGGACCACCGGCGCTCTGGGAACTCTACGGGGGCCTGCCCCCCAGGCCGGCATCCTAGCCAGGCTAGACGACGGCCCCTCGCCCGACATCTCCTTGTGTTAAGAGTAGTGTGGTAGGTTATTTAAGCTTCAAGTATTTAAAATTAAATCTTTCACTTATCTCTCTCTGTAATTAAGTAGCTTTGAGTATAATGCTTAATGAGTGAAAGGTAATGTTCACAGTAACTCAATTAAGCGTCACCTCAGTGATGTTTACGTGAGTGATGTAAGTATTACTCGCCGAGAGACTTAGGAGTTGAAGAAACACTACCTTTAATATAGCACTCTACAATAGTGGTCATTATGCCTATAAGATATAGGTGTAAAATGTGTGGGCATGTTATTTTCGAGTTTAAGAGAGTAGGTCAAGACTTCAATGGAGTACCAACACCATTAGAAGTCTTTAGATTAACTGGTGGAATATGCCCAGCTTGTAAGAGGCATCTTGAACTACTAAAGCCAGAAGAATACAGGTCATATATTGTAATAAGGCCACGCACAGTAGTTAGCACTAAACAGATCCAAGCTCCAATTATACTTACACAATTAGAGGTAAAAACAGCAAGAACATAATTTACTCCTATACTAGTCCAAGGGCGCTAAGTACATTTTCAAATTCAATACTACTATAAGTCAACTTGTAATTTTTGAGCGCTGAGAGGATTTTCCCAACATCCCAGTTTAGTAGCTCTCTTAGCTCTACTTTATACTTAAACCTAAACACAATATACGATGTAAACGAAGTGAGATTTACTGGTTTAGATGATATTTTTGCACTCTCCCAGTCAACAATAACTATTCTACCATCTTCGCAGTAAAACATGTGGCCTCCGGGTCTATTAAGCTCCGTGTGATCTACTTGACTCACATCTAGTCTAAATAGAGACTTCATAGTCTCCGCGAGAATTCTCTTAACTCCTCTAACATCACCACTCAATACTAGTTTCTCTAGAACAACACTATATGGTCTACAAATACGCGGTGATAAGAGCTCTTGGAAAATATAGAAGTCTCTGTAAGTGTAGAGTCTCGGCGCTAGACCAGATATCTGAGCACGCTTCAAGACATCGGCTTCCCAGAGGAGACTACCCCTCCTACTATCAATTCTCAGTATTTTCAAAGCTCCAAGACCATACCTAGTATTTTTCGCCGCGACAACTACAGCTGAATAACCCTTACCGAGAACACGTAATCCTAAAACACTAGTACCCGTTTCAAGAAAATACACAAATTCATCGCCTACTAGGAGTTTAATTCTCTCAAAGTATTCAGAGCACTCACTACGTGGATAGCAGAGTACTCGCTTAACATAGGAGTCTTCGGGTACTAAGAAGTGCACTTCGCCATCCAGTGCGGTGTCTTCACTAATATGCTCCAAAGCCACTTGCCAGCACCCTCGTTAAGCAATCTCCTCACGAGATCCTCATTTAGAAACGTAATAGTAGGCTTTACGCTTCTCAAGTGTGGTGATACTGTAAACTCGCTCCACCTAGACTCTAATATACTTACAACACTCTCCTCTACACGCTTATCAAGAGACTCTAAACACCCCTCATCTGTAAGCCAGGGGCCAAAGCCCCTACCATAGTGTTTTTCAATAAAGCTCACAATTCTACTCCAATCATGAGCAATACAGGGTCCTTTATAGTGCTTATATGGTGATAACTCACAGTAGTCGAGCTCAACCGAGATCAACACTCTATCTGTCTCATTAGTCCACGCACCACGATCAATAACTCTAAATCCAAGTACTTTTAGTAAGCTCTCTAGTCTCGAGGATACTCTCAACGCCTCACCCCATATAACATCTGGTGCTAGCTTCTCTCTCAAATTATACTCTAAGATAACAATACACCTTCTCTTTAACGCCTCTAATAGATCCTCTAGTCTAGGCTCTTCAAACTCCTCAAAAAACTCTAAACCGGGATTTCTGAGATAACATGTAGAAGCTAGTATTAGTGTTGCAAGACTCTTAAGTGAGACGGCGGCGGTTACGTTTCTTAAGGGATCGACGGGGTCAGGCATGTACATGACAGAGTCAGGATACTTCTCTCTCAGCTTCTTAGCGAGGTTAGTAGTGTATTTTTCACTAATAGTGTTTACAAATACTGGCGGCTTCCACTTAGAGGCGGCTTCTAACACGCCTCTAAAATTACCGTAAACAATAACTAGGAGTTCAGCTGCATACCCACTAAACCCTCTAACTCTAACTTCAGCACCATAAACACCAATAGACTTCATAAATTTCTTTAAGAGCCTCACCTGATCTCTCATTTCACTAGTTAACTTAGAGTTCACATATAGTGTGTGAAAAGGAGTTCTATCAACAGCTGTCTTAGCCTGTGAGGGATCTTCTAGTCTAAGTCCAGGGACAATATCAACTTCTACGTCTCTTACTTTAACGTGCACATAGGGGTGTTCTGCATATCTCAACTCGTACCTCCCAATTCTACTAGCAGCTTCTAGTAGTAGCGGAAAACCCCTAGACTCTAATTCTTCTCTACTCCATGTACTGGGGAAAAGCACAAAAACATCTAAATCCCTGTCACCTGAGAGCCATGTATCATGTGCTACACTACCCTGCAAAGCCACCTCAGCTTTAATTCCCTTCTCAACCAGTACTTCTGAAATAATATTTTCAACGAGCTTGTACACAGAGAGTAACTTCTCATACTCTTCAATTTTAGGCTTAATTCTCGATAAAACCTCTCTCTCTACTTCACTATAAATATTCATTTATAACTATCCCTACTCTTCTACACTAACTTAACACTACAAATATTACTATACACTGGTCCTGACGGCGTTAACACACTCTTCTTGACGAAAACCTCGTCTACTTCTGTGTAGCCGAAATCCACGTTAACGAGTTCACTCAGAATTCTCGTTAACTTATCAATATTTTTAAACCCCTTAACTCTCGCTAGTGTTATGTGTGGTATAAACTCCTCTCTCTCACGTGGTATACTAAGCTTTCTAAGTCTCTCTTCAATTAGTAAGTACAGTTCGCGGAGCTTATCTGAGCCCTCCTCAACACCAGCCCACACTACTCTCGGCTTTAGAGTTGAGGGGAATGCCCCTATTCCTTTAACATGAATTTGAAACTTCTCTACTCGAATCTTCGAGATTTCAGCACAAATAGCCTTGACAAGACTAAATGGGATCTCGCCAATAAATCTCAGTGTTAAATGTATGTTCTCGTCTTCAACTGGTTTTAACTCAGCATTAGATTTGAGAAGGTAATCTCGTGCTTCAATAAGTCTCCTCATTACACTAGCATCTTTGATCTCTACAGCTATGAAAGTTCTAATCTCCTCGCTCACGGCACACCCCTCATTTACTGAAAAAGTAATCTACTAAATATGCTTAAAACTAAAATATGTTAAACTACTAGGTAGACTTCAAGGTGACTAGCTGTGAGAGGAGATGTAAAGGTATTAGTGATTATAGTGATCTCTATAACACTTTCAACTCTCATAGCTACTAGTATTAAAGTACCCTTAACTGGAATAGGACACGAGATCTTGTCTGCGTGGAGAAATGAGACCGGCCTTCAAGTTGATTTAGATAGCAGTATAGTCCTCTATAGGCAAATCGTGGCACTCACACTCTTTATTATTGTAATAGCGTTCACGGTCTTAGACCCTAAGTATAGATATTACGCAGCTTTTTTCTCTATAGCGATGTTAGCTATAACTACTACTGTGCCTCATAGTGAGCTTCTCATAAGTGTTGACTGGAGACTTATACTATTCTTAGCTGGTAGCATGACATTGGCCTTTATACTTAGAAGTCTTCGCGTATTTGAGTTTATCGTAATTGAGTTAATTAGGTTTACAAGGGGATCTTTCAGAGCGATTGTCGCATTTTTAATGTTTATAGCGTGGTTTCTAGCTATGGTGCTCGACGAAGCGACTAGTGTAGTTTATGCTGTAATGTTTGTATTTGAATTTGCAAAGCTCGGTGTGAGTAATATAGCACCTCTAATAGTGTTAGTTGTTCTTGCAACAAATACTGGTAGTCTAGCGCTTCCTGTGGGTAATCCTATTGGCATATACTTAGCATTTACAGCTAGACTCAGAGTTGAGGAGTTTCTCGTGAAAGCTTTACCACTATCTATACTACTTCTCCTACTGCTAGTAGTAGTCGTTATGGTTTTAATGAAGAGCTATATAGAGAAGTGCAGTAAAGAGATCAGGGCGAGAGCTATTGACATTTTTACTACGAGGAGGTGGAGTGAGCTAGCTACTACTCGAAAGCTCTATATTGGTGTAATTTACTTACTTTGCTTTTTAATCTTAATAGCCTCTATAGATCGCGTTGCTCGCTTAATCTCGACATATACAGGTATTGAAACAGATCCTCACACGCTATTAGTATTCGTGCCGTACATAGTAATAGCATTTACCCCTCTAACTTATGACCCAGGAGAGTTGGAGAGAGCTGTTTTAAGAGGAGTTGAATGGCCTTCACTACTATTCTTCATAGCTCTATTTATGCTTGGAGATGCCTTAAAGTACACTGGAATAGCCTATAAACTCGCATATATAGCTTCGCAGATAACAGAACTAGATGTTGTGAGAACAGTAGTATTGCTACTAGTGCTCTCATCTAGTCTTAGTTCATTACTTGATAATTTAAGCGTAATAGTTGCACTTACGCCTGTAGCCAGAGCACTCTATACTATAACCTCGAGTAGAGCTTTTTACTGGGCACTACTCTATGGTGGTGTCTTAGGAGGAAACTTTACTCCAATTGGCTCAACTGCAAATATTGTAGCTTGGGGTCTTGCAGAAAAGCACAAAGTGAAGATAACTTGGAGTTCGTGGTTAAAAGTAGCTTTTATACCGACCTTATTTCAATTGATAGGAGCTTTACTATTTGCTACACTTACTATACAAGTATAACTTATAGGTGAAAAGCACTTGACTGGGAGGCTCTTTATCCTTATTACTGGTATGCCTGGATCTGGTAAGAGCATATTAGTGGAGGAGGCAAAAAGTCTCAACTTGCCGGTTTACGTTATGGGTGATGTTGTGAGAGAAGAGACAATGAGGCGTTATGGTATAGTAACACATGAACTAATGGTTGAGACTTCAAAAATCCTGCGCGAGGAGCGTGGTGAGGAGATTATTGCTTTGAGAACTATTGAGAGAATTAAGCCGTGTGAGCAAGTTGTAGTTATTGATGGTGTGAGGAGTTTAAGAGAAGTTGAGGTATTCAGAAGGTACGGTGAAGTCATAATTGTTGCTGTTCACGCCTCACCTAAAACTCGATTTGAGCGTCTTCTCAAGAGAAATAGGCCTGGTGATCCCTCTACTTACGAGGAATTCTATAAGAGAGATATGGTTGAGCTAAGTTTTGGCCTTGGCAGCGTCATAGCTTTAGCAGACTATGTTATTATCAATGAAGGTAATATTAATGAGACTAGGGCTAAAGCTAGAGAAATATTTAAAAATCTAATTGAGAAGGCGAGATCTCGTGATGAGAGTTATTATTGAAGTAGAAGTGAGACCTACTGAGAGCGAGGAGAAGGTTAAGAGAGCTGTGTTCTCGATTATAAAGCCCACTAATCTCAGTATTAAGGAGCTTTACGAGGGGTTTAAGCTAATTAGAGCTGAGTGTAGTAGTATTGAGTGTCTTGAACCTCTGAGAGAAATAGCGCGAAGACAACAAGTTGAGCTAGCTCTCAGGAGCTATCTCATAAAGTACAAACATGGTACTAAAATAACACTACTCCTACACAAGCAAGCCGCGTATGTTGAAAAACTCTCATTAATAGATAGTGAGAGAGAGTCGCCACTAGGCCCTATAAAGCTAGAAATAGAGTGTAGTAGTGAAGAAGAATTAGAAGAGCTTATAGATTACTTGGCAGGCTCTTCTAGGTAGTTTAATCTATAGGCTAGAAACACACTATAGTACTAGTATTAGC
>CAZMCE010000003.1:0-46276 GCA_964564855.1 uncultured Thermosphaera sp.
CACCACACTCAAAGTAAGCTTAGAAAGAACTTCTTGCAAATGTTACTCGCGAAAGGGAGCTTTTTAAACTTCTCCAGAATATAAGCTTCTCCTAGAGAGACCAAGTCAACAACCACTATTGATCATCGTGGCGATCGTGGCTACAATCCTGACTTTAGTAATCGCGTGGAGAATTGCTCGGAGAAGGACCAAGCTTTGATCTTTTCAATCCACTAAACTCGTCTCTTCACCCTAAATTATCCTAGATCATTAATGAGTACACGTTACAATTACAAATAATAGATTTAGATTGTATTACATCAGGGAATCTTGAATAAATGATAAACTAACTTTTCTAGTGCTCTAACAGTAGTCTAAGCTCGCTTTTGTATTTAAAGATCATGGAGCTAGATCTAGAATAAAGGTTTTTTAACTAGTTTTTCGACGAGATGGTTTTTGAGTATTTCTTTTAAGTTATCTTGATGGTTTTTAAGTAGTTGTTTTAGTAGTTCACAGGCGTTTCTCTTACACTGTCCACACAGTATTTTCCCGGTAATGCAGTCACGGTATATTTCCTCTAACTGCTTATCATCTCTAATTAGGTGGTATGTGAATAGTTCAAATACTGTGCATTTCCATGGTTCACCACCTAAGCGCCTCTGTTCTTCGGCTGTAGCGCGTCCACCAGTCAACGCGTTCATAACCTTCTTTTCCGCGATTTCTAGAGGTTCATTTAAGTGTATAGCGTATTCCGGCCTACTCTTGCTCATTTTATTCCCATCTAGACCCCTCATTAACTTGTGATAGAGTGATGCTGGCCTCTCAAATCCTAGTTCGTATTTAAATCTGTCAGCTAAGTCTCTTGTAAGTCTTAAGTGGGGGTCTTGATCGACACCTACGGGGACAATAACGTACTTATAGCCTCCAAACTCATCTAGCTGTAAGTGGAGTATATCAGCAGCTTGTGTGAGTGCAGCCATAATTTTTCCTGGTGCTAAGTCACCGTATATGGCTTCTATTTCAGCTTGAGTTACTTTCCTCGAGAACATTTGAATAAGTCTATAGTAGCTACTGGGCATTTCAGTCTGGAAGTAGAACTCTGCTTTGTCTGGATTAATACCCCATGCTATAGCGTGTGCTATGAAATCTAACCCACGCTGTATAGTATCTTCTCTACTCTCACGTCTCACAGCATAAGCCTCTGCATCTGCTATAACTATTTTAACAAAAACACCTTTTTGCTGAAAGTACTTTAACTCCTCGTAAACCATCGCTGTACCTAGATGTGGATATCCGCTAGGCATAAACCCCGTTAAGACAGCGGTCTTTTCACCATGTAAGAACTTACTAAACCACGCGTCGAGATCTCTGTGACCAAAAATCACTCTGCGAGTAAAATAAATGTGCTCTAGCGGGTATTGAGATAAAACCTGATCTATAGGCTGTATGCCAAACTCTTTTAAAAGCTTCTCATAGTCTTCAACCGCGAGATACCCCCACGGATCCAACCTCACACCCACATCAAATCACCAATCCCCCTATAAACTCCAAGTGCTCGGCCCCGGAGCTCTCTATCACCTCTCAACCTGGACTAGGACTCCTCACTGCTAGACTACAATTAAAAACTTACCTTTATAAGAGTATTCTAATAACATTAGTTAGAATATGCTTGTGCTATGTCGTTATAGTTTTAGCTAATCCCGGCGGCGTATCTACAGGTAGCTTCTTTGTTACTCCTATATGGTATGCTAGTAATTGTAGGGGTATAACAGCTATCATTGGGTACAAATACCTCTGTACTTGAGGCAGTGTGATTACCGCGTATGTTGTATTTGCACTCACCTCAATGGTGTATAGTCTAGCACATCTATTTTCAACTTCTCTTAGTGTTTTAAAAAAGAGCGGTTTAGCAGCTTCTTCTACGGGCTCTATGAGTATAACTGGAAATCCAGGCGTTGACAGCGCTAGTGGACCGTGTCTTAGCTCTCCTAGCTGTAACCCCTCGGCATGAACTAAAGCAGCTTCTTTTAATTTAAGTGCACCTTCGAGAGCGACCGGGTATGTTATTCCACTGGCAGCAATATACATACTTTTTTGCTCAGATATCTCCTGTGAGAGCTTTATCATTTTAGAGTCATATCTTGGTATAAGTTCTCTTATTTCTTCAGCTAAATTCTTAATAGAATCCACGATTTCTCTATATTCACTAATAGATAACTTACCACTATATATTCCTGTATAAGATGCTAACATTAGAAACCCGGCAAGGGTTGAAACATAAGTTTTTGTTGCGGGGACAGCTATTTCCGGCCCAGCACCTATAGGCAGGTATACATTAGACTCTAAGGCCAGTCTAGATCCAACGTTATTCGTTATACCGACAATAACGGCACCACGTTGCTTAGCCAGTTTAACACTAGTTATAACGTCAGTTGTCTCACCACTCTGACTTACAGCTACTACAACAGTACCTGTTTCTACGCTTTCGAGTAGTGAGTATGGGAACTCGGCTGCTGATATTACACTAATGCTTAAACCCGCAAGTTCACTGAAATAATAAGTTGAAATCATACCTGCATGTAGACTTGTACCAGTTCCGATAACAAACACTTTCTTAGCCCCCTGAATAATCATCGCGGCAAGTCTCAAGTACTTTTCCATTATTGTAAGTGGTACTTTTTTAAGCGCATCTGGGATATCATATATTTCTTTAAGCATATAGTGTGGAAATCCGCCTTTTTCTACATACTCAACCACGTACTTTACACGTTTTAATTGTAAAGAATTCATTTCAATCCTACTCCCACTCGGTATATTGAATAATTCTATTAGATCACTAGACAGAATCCCCGCAGTGTTGTCTTCAAGAACGTAAGCAATATCAGCAAAACCATATAGTGAAGGTAAGTCGCTTGACACGTAAATAAACTTTTTATCCTGCGAAAACCCGATCACTAAGGGCTGCCCATGTTGTATAATAAACAAGCTCTTTGTTAAGACATCGAGAAAAACAAGTGAGTACATACCATGAAGCTCTCTTGCCACCTTCAAGAGAGCATCTACTCTACTACTTGTTTTTAGATATTCCTCTAATAAGTGAACAGCTACTTCTGTATCTGTTCGAGAGGAGAATAAATGTCCACTTTTCTCCAATTTATTCTTAACTTCCTCGTAGTTTTCAATAATGCCATCTCCTACAACTGCGAGTTTACGAGTACAGTCGAGAAATGGATGCGTGTTCTCGAAAACAGGCCAACCTCTACTAGCATATCTCGTATGCCCCACAGCTATATTTGAATCTATATTTATGAGATCCACATGCCTTGAAACATCTTCTAAGTGTCCTGGAGCTTTTCTTATCTCCAAGAGATCTCCTCGTGGAAAGACAACACCAGCTCCATCGTAGCCTCTATAAACAAGTCTACGGAGACCCTCGTAAATAACGCCTTTGGGAATAGTTCCCTCTCTACAGAGCACAGCAAATATGCCGCCCACATGTACACACCTTAAAGATGCCATATTAGGTCTATTAAAGAACAAACTAAAATTTATCTAGTTAGCCCGGTCTAGGATTTAAATGTAGCTGGTGTAATGTATTGAGTAGATATACTATTTTAATAGTCAATCCGCAGAGGGGTGTGAATAGAGAAGTTATCAGTTTATTTGAAAATATGTATACAGAGCTTTCTAGAAATATGATCAAATATGGGTGTCTAGCTTATATAATCGCACCATGGACTATACTACTACTATCTAATGGTGTTAGAGACCACGTTCATCAAGAGCTATTCGAGTCTCTTAAATCTAAAAACTATCTTAATGTTAAGCTGGCATCTATTACTAGCAGTAGCCCTGTACACGCTATCTTAACCGCTATGAGAGTACTAAGTAGAAAAGACTATTATTTCCAAGATGGGGTAGAAGAGCCATATACTATAGGCGTCTTCGCCTCGAAATGGACTACTGGACAAGTCGATCTACTCTCTAATATAGCGCTACAAACACGAACACTTCTGGAGATTTCACAACTAATACTTAACAGTGGAGGATTACCATTGAGTGTGAGTTTAAACAAATTAGTTAGCATTGTAAAAAAAGATAGCTTAACTGTTCTCAAGGACCTCATTAGACACGTAAAAATAGGATTTGGAGTTGACTACTTAGCTATTAATGCGCTAAATAAAGCAGAAGAAAGCCTCTTCTTACAGGAAACTACCAATTCTTAGCTCATATGGGCGTTCTCTTTTACTTTAAATTCTACTATAATCACAACTGCTGAGATCACTAGAGCTACTATTAATAGTAGTAATAGTGTTAATGGAAGTGGAAGATGCCATGGTAATATATTAGGAGGGGCACTTGTGCTATTCAATGGGCTGTCCTTAGTAGGAGGGAGTAGTGTGGTATTTGTGGTGAGGCTAAAGAGCAGTTTATTGATATACATGTAATATCACCATAGGTAAAATCAGCTTTAGGGGCTTGATCATCTATATATCACAGGTAATACCGCTCATCACCTATTATTTAATATCCTCTAAAAAGCTAAATATACTTAGTGCTATTTTTCTTCAATTCTCACAATAGTCAATTTACCAAGCGACTCGTTTTTACGTGCAAATTCAATATACGTTTTAATGATTTTAAGTGATTGTTCGACCTCCTCTGTGTAAAAACAGGCTGAAGTCACTATTTTACCATTAACAAGTTGTAAGAGTATTCTTTGAAAACCCTTTACATCACAGTTTTCAATATTGACACTACTAGCTAAACCAATCATTGCAAGAGATTCTACGTGTCTTAGCGAGCAATTCTCTAAACACGCAATATACTGATCTATGCTCACAAAGCACACCGGACTCTTATTCATACATATCGACTCCCTTCCCTTAAAAGTGTAAGTTAAGACATTGCTATGACGGGGTGCAAGCTAGTATGGCTTGGAAGAAGCAGGAGACTATTGGTGATAAAATTAAAAAGCTATTTACAAACGAGCAAGAGTCTCTCGAGAAGAAGGCTATTGTCGCACAGTACAGGTTAAAGACAGCTCTTGGTAGAATATCAAACTACGTTGACAAGCTTTCGGAGAGAGATAAAGTGCTCTTTGAAGGTATTGTAGACTCTCTCCTAAAGAAAGATGAAGCTAGGGCGAAAATGTACGCTAAAGAGGTTGCAGAGATCAGGAAAATAAGTAAACAACTACTTACTGTCCAGTATGCTCTTGAGAATGCTATGTTGAAATTAGAAACATTCCTAATTTACGGTGGAGCTGTTTCAGAGGTCACACCAGTACTCGGAGTATTGAGAGAGGCTATCGGAATAGTTAAGAATGTTGCTCCGGATGTCTGGATAGATCTTCAAGTCGCAACGAGAGAGCTTGAATCTGCTATTGGGGCGAGCGTTGCAGATCTCTCAATAGATGTTGGTGTCGGGCTAGACACAGAGGCTAAGAAAATACTTGAAGAAGCTAGAATTATCGCCGAGCAGAAGATGAGAGAGAAGTTCGCGGAACTACCGAGAATATCAGTAGCTGAAAGTGAGCAGGCGAAAACTCAAGCTACATAGCTAGTAGATTTTTAAATAAACTACTTTTTCCCTATTTTTGCGAGTACACTTAATTTTCTGTGTAGAGTATTCTCAAAAATTCTTAGTGTGTTTCTAATTTCACTAAGTTTCTCCTTGTACTGTTCTTTCTCAGCAGGATTAATTGTTACACTTACTCTCCCAGCCCTGATCCTTATAAGTTCGGTTGAAACTTCAAGTTCGCCTCTTCTCGATTTAACGGAGACAATGTTTTCAGCGGTATTGACTGTTATTACTAAGTGTTCAGCTCTAGTTCTCATAAATACCACTTCTCGCTCATCTATTTGAAATACATATGTATAAGGGGCGATTTGCGCGATTTTTGTCTCGGATTGATCGATCCTCCGCGAGATAAGCTCTAGTATATTTGCAAGTTTCTCTAAAAACACAACTAAGCGTGCAGCTAAACTTAGTACTCTTATGTCAACTTCGCTTTTCCTGATCTCAATAACCTCTGTTCTAATTACCGACATAGTGCTTCTAAGTATATCAATTCCCTTCTTGAATCCTAGAGCTATATTTGGCATGTACCCTAACCCCCCTATTCACTCAGCTATGACCACAATTTATATATCTCATCAATAATATCCCTATTAATAATTTCTACTAACTGCGAGTTTCTAAACAAATATACCTCACCTTTACCACTTTTAACATCACCGACTACACTGTAGGGTTTCCTCAAATTTTCTAATGTATTTTCAAGCTCACTCCTATATCGTGGAGAAACTGTAGCAACTAGGCAACCACTACTTAGAAGTTTGAGTGGATCTACATTCACGGCCTCAGATATGGTATTAACTATGGTGTCCACAAAAATCTTCTCTAAATTAACGGTGATCGCCTTATTGCTGGCAACTGCTATTTCGCGAATAGCCTGTAAGATCCCGCCTTCGGTGGCGTCATGCATAGTATTTACGAAATCTCTGATCTCCAGAGCTGTATTAACAACACTAATATCAAATATAAAGTTCTTTGCAGCTCTAATTATGCTCTCGCTCACACCTCTACTAGCTAGCAACTGTTCAAAATCCCACGCAATAACACCAGCCCCTTCACCACCAACTCTGCCAATAATATACAAGAGATCTCCTTCTTGAGCATCGCGCGTGAAAATTACTCTAGATGTTGTATAACCAGCAGCCGTCATTGATATTAGCGGTCTCTCTAATCCTGGCGTGATCTCGGTGTGCCCCCCTACGACTACACCGCTAATTTCTCTAAGTGCTTTATTCATGTCTTTAAAAATAGCCTCAATGTCATTCACGCTGTAGTGTGGAGGGATTAGTAATACTGGTAAAAACCACCTCGGCCTAACACCTCTTACAGCAATATCATTAGCGGCAACGTGTACAGCTAAGTAGCCTATGTGTTTAACACTGGCGGTTATTGGGTCGCTATGTATGACTAAGAAGCCGTCTCTTACCCTGATGACGGCGGCGTCTTCGCCCTGAGCAGGGCCTACTAACACGTCAATATCTTCTGAAATTATATATTGAAGTAATCTACTCATAAGAGTCCATTCTAACTTACCCGTCTTCAAAATAGCAATCACCTGGTTATACCCTCTACACTTTTCTTTTCTTTAAACACTCTAAACACATATACTCTACTTGTGATATTTCAACAAGACACTCCTCACAGCCTTGTCTTCCACATGAAATGCAAGTAGCTATTGAGAGATTCTTCCCACATATTCGACATAGAGCACTCTCACATACGCTACAAATACCCTTCTCGGCATTATAGTCTTCACAACAAACCTTCCTACCGCAAATCTTACACTTATATGTTGCTTGTTTAAAGCCGCAGATCTCACAGCTCACTATTTGTCACTCAAGGTGGCTTTACATTCATGTATTTAACTACATTATCTACTAGAATTCTATAAGCTTGCTCCTCACTCATAATACCTTTCATGAGCAGGTTTCTTATGACAACCGGTATATCCCATGGATATGCTGAAACTCCAGGTCTCATGGGATCATCTAGGAAATCCGACTCTAACATGCAGTATTCTACACCACTCTTTAAGTATTCTTCATTGAAGTATTTCACCGGAGCTGTAAAAGGAAACTTGTAGTTACTAACCCAAGAGCTTGTCTCAGTATTTGTGTGGTGTAAAATAACCTGCCTACTACTCACGCCAAGACTATCAATTAGGGTCTTAATAGATAAGACTGTAATGAAACCTCCCTGTTCTAGGTGTAGTTGTAATGGTACCCTGAGATCCCTGGCTAAGATCATGGCCTCTCTCATCAAGATCTCTGAGAGTACAAATCTTTCAGGACTTGTAGTATAATGCTGGCGACCAACTTCACCTATGCCGTCTATTAAGCCATTTCTTACAGCATTTTCTACTAGTTTTAAAACCCCACTTAAAATGGAGTACAGTTTCTCACCTCTAACTCCACGTCTATAATACTCATCTATCTCGGCGGGATGTATTCCCATAAACCTAGCTACTTCTAAGCCTAGCTCCCTAGCCCTAGTAGCCTCTCTTGAGATTAATTCAACCACACGCATATAAGATTCTACAATTATCTCCTCAAAGCCATAATAGTATGGTGGTAATGCAACAATAGCTATAAACCAGCCGCCTAACCTCTTAAACTTCTTTGCTACTCTCTCTGCTCCAAGACCCCTCATAGGGTTCACGTGAAGGTGTACATCGCTGAAAAGCATTTTTTCACCAGTAGTAGTATGAATTAATAGGCCTATAAGATAAAAGAATATCTTGATACTAACACAGAGCTGATAATCTAATGTCTGAGAGTAAACGCGTGAGAGAAGTAAAGTTAGACTTACCATTAGAATTGTATAGTGAGCTGGAAAAACTAGCTTTAGAAGAGGGTTATAGTGGCGTATCAGAGTACATTATGACGATTATTACAAATTTCATAGCAACTAGTAAAAAAACTTTACCAGAAGATCTTAGCAAGTTAAAAGCTCGTATTGAGAGATATGTTCAAGATGAGGTAAATAAGAGACTAGCAGTTATTGACACTCTACGCTCACAAGTAGCTGAGCTATATGAGAAACTAGATGTTCTACAACAAAAACTAAACGAGCTAGAATTAACTATACAGAAGCAGAAAACAGAGATATCTAGTGGAATTGAAGAAATGCCACGTGCTAGAAAACCATACAAGACAGGTATAGAGAGACTTAGAGAGGAGAAAGTTGTATTTGAAAGTAAGCTTCCTAGAAAAATTCAGCGAGATAGATTATTTGCTTATTTTGAGCGTGAAGGAGCTGTTGTTCTCAAGCTCACCAGAGAGAGGATTGCTATTGATCCGGACTTCTGGAGAGACTTCAAGTATAAGCTACTTAATGAGCTCACAACTAGTGGAGAAGATGAAATAAAGAACATTCTTGGAGATAAAGGGTTTGTACTGTGGAAGGCCTTATATAGTGATAACGCTATAATATACGATCCCAAAACGAGGAGGTGGAAGTTTATTTTAGATAAAGTACCATGAGTTTAAGAGGGGTTATTGGGTGTGTCAACTAGTACCGAAGTACCTAGAACACGTAAAAATACTTCCTAGCGGGGCAATATTAGTAGGTAAAAATATCGTTATTGATGGACACGCCAAGAGATCTCTAAGAATAATTACACACATACATGCTGATCACATAGTCGACTTAGATTATAGTATACGTGAATGCAGAGAAATCATTGCCACGAAAATAACATTAGACCTCCTAGAAGCTCTCGAATATGTAAATTCTAATCTGCTTCCAATATTTAGAGTAAAAAAGAAACCACTTAACTATTGCGAGTGTTATTTACATGAAAACGAAGAAATATGTCTTCTACCAGTAGACCATATACCTGGAGCTGCACAAGTGCGCGTTGAGTTGAAGAATGAAAAAGTGAGTATTGGATATACTGGGGACTTTAAATTGACAAGGAAAACAGCAATTATGAGAGATCTAGACGTGCTCATAATTGAGGCTACTTACGGTCACCCCTCATATAGAAGATCATATAAAGACTCCGTCAACTCTCTCTTAGCAGATCTAGTGAAGGAGGGGTTAAAGAAGTATAAGCGAGTCTACATATACGCTTATCACGGTAAAATACAGGAAGCTATGATTATTCTTCGCGAGTATGGATTAACGGAACCGTACATAGTACCTAGTAGAGTCTACAATGCTACTAAAATACTCGAAGAAAGATACCAGTTCAATATTGGCAATTATTACAAAGATACCGAGGTTTTGAGACTAAAAAACACTGAGGGAGTAGTGGTTTTTAAACACTTTAATAGTGCTAGATATCGCAGACTCAACGGTAAGGCTTTACACATAGTATTAACCGGGAGAATTTTAGCAGAGCCATTTAAGAGACTAGATGACTACACGTATGCTATATCGCTCAGTGATCACGGCGATTTCGATGATCTTATAAACTATGTATTAGAAGCCAACCCGAAACTTGTAGTAATTGATGGATCACGTAAAGGCTACGCAGAAATCCTCAGAGAACACCTTGTAGAAAGAGGGTTTTATACGATCGTATTGCCAGAGAGAAAAGGTGAAGATTACCAGTGAAGTGTATATCTATAAGACATCACATGTTGAACGCGTATTTAATGGGTCCTGGAGGATCTAACTATGTAATGCTAGAAACAGCCATAGCATTTGCCGAGAGAGGCTATGAGGTATACTTAGACTCTGTTATTATTAAATCTCGTAGAGACCTCTTAGATCTTGCGGGTTTTTTCGGCGTTAAACAATCAGAAGTAATAGATATAAATATCGGAGAACCACGGTGTGATCCACTTCTTACAATAAATACTAGTGGAGATGTACTTTCAGGTATAGGAGACGTTATGTACATTCACTACCCCTCATTCTTAAACCACACAGTCTATTATCCCGGCTTAACCGGCATTTCGCGTCTACTTGGCGACATATACTCTCTAGTAAACGCCTCACTATTTCCACTAATAAAGAAGCGAGTGAGACTCTTTATAGCAAACTCAAAGTTTACTGCAAATTTTCTCAGAGAACTCTTATCAATAAATCCTATTATTATTAATCCACCTGTTAATCTAGACGATATACTTGAGAAACAAGTCTTAGACCTCGCAGAAAGAGAGAAAAAGGTCATTACTGTAGCGCGAATAAGCCCTGAAAAACACCCTGAATTAGCAGTCTACTTAGCCTATTTATTAAAGAAGTGCAGGGTTTCTACTATTCTAGCTGGCGCATTTTCGAGTCATAATAAACCGTTATACGACGAATTAGTGGAATTGTCTGTGAAAATGAATGTAGATGATTACTTTGAAATTAAGACAAATATCTCGCGTGAAGAGCTTATAGAGCTCTACAGAAAATCCATAGCGTATGTTCACATAACGCCAAAAGAACACTTCGGTATTAGTATTGTTGAGGCCATGGCTGCTGGAACACCTGTAATTATACCAAGTAACTCAGGTAGCTGGATCGACATAGCAAGAGAAGATGCGAAGATAGCTATTCCATATTGCAGCTTAAAAGAAGTCAAATGCTACATTAAAGCACTTCTTGCTAATCCGCAATTATGGAGACTCTTAAGTACAAGTGGACGTGCTAGAGCTTTAGAACTAAACAGAAAGTCTTTTAGAGAGAAAATATATGAGGTAGTTAAGCCACTACTAGATATTAAGATGAAGAAAAACCGCGATACTGAGAGAGTGATGTAGAAGAGCCGTGCTGAATTTTTATAATGTTCTTATGTGTTCGTGTTTAGCACATCAGGTACGCTGAACACGCCAGGTATGCATATCTGCAGGTTTTAATTCAACTTTGTATCTCACTCGAATATCTCGCAGTATTGCGCTGATAACATCGAAGAGAGTTTTTTGTATTAAGAATTAGTACTCTTGTGTCTTCTATTAGTCTTGCTGCTACGTCTACTTTATGTCTCACTCCCGGTATTAGGGGGTCTGGATAGTTTAGTACTTTAATTCCCTCATATATGGCCTCCATGATCTTCAAGTATTTTTCTGCCTCTTCTACGCGCAACTGATCTAGAAGCCTCAACACGAGCCTCCTTAACTCTCCGACAAGGTCGCCGAGTCCTTGTAGATATGGGACTATTAAAGTGTCTAATTCATGTAATGTTAGAAAACGATGTTCTACTACTACTGAATAGAATAGTGATGCTTCCACATACTCACTTAGGCTATTATAAATTATGCCGGAATATTTTAAGTCTTCATGGTCTTTGACAAGGTCAAGTAATTTACGTACGTGCTCTCTTAGTGCTGTGAGCTCTGACTTAGCTTCTTCAAATTTCTCTCTATGAACATAATTCACTACGAGACTACTCAGTCTTGTAACATTTCGCGACAACTTAATAATCTCCTCTCTCACACGATCTTTTTCACTTAAAATACCATTAATCTCCTCTAGATCTCTCCTAAGAATTTCACACATAGTCTCAACATTGCTCATTAAAACAACCTCTCCACGAGACATCTCATTAAAGTTTCAAGTATTAGAAAAGCTTTTATAGGTGTAATAAAAAACACTTTATAGGAGTTCCCGCCGTAGCTCAGCGGCAGAGCGCCCGGCTGTAGTGAGGGGCGGTGACCGGGTGGTCGGGGGTTCGAATCCCCCCGGCGGGACTTCATATATGTAATGAGGTTTTTCAAATATTGTAAAGAGCTTTAAATTTAAAAACAAATATATTTCTCACATTGTTATTTAGAGAAATCTAGATTTGAGGGCCCGTCGTCTAGCCTGGTAGGACGCCGCCCTTACAAGCATCCCTGAGAGAGGCGGAGGTCCGGGGTTCAAATCCCCGCGGGCCCATTTTAACCTCTAACTTTTGTATTTAGAGAGGAGTATATAGAGTGTTAGTGTAAATATGTACTCTTAATGGTGATTTCATACTATCCTAATTTAACTTATTTATATAAACCTGTTATGTAGTTTACTATAATACGTATAGATGTGGGTGAACACGTTGATTAGTATAGAGAAAAGAAGAATTCAGAGAACAGGCTCGTCTTCGTATATTATTACATTGCCTAAAGAGTGGGTTGATTCTATTAAATTGAAAAGCGGAGACTATGTTATCGTAGAAAAATATGGAGATAAACTAGTTATTACGCCACCTACAATTGAGCCTCTAACTCTGAAAGCTAATATAAAAGTGTACCCGGGGGCAGACTCTCAACAAGTATTAAGAATGATGTTGGCTACTTATATTATCGGATACAATCTGATCACTGTAAACTTTGACAAGAATATTCCTGACTTAGCTAAGCTTATAAGCGAAGTTAAAAGTATTGCTCGAGCAAAACTTGCAGGTGTAGAAGTTATTGAAGAGTCTTTTAACACGGTAGTATTTAAAGTACTCTTAGATATTCGTGAACTACCATTACTTAGTGCTATTAGAAGACTTCATTTAATAGTAAATAACATGCTACAGGACTGTTCAAATCTCCTCAAAAGTGGCGATCTCAACTACGCCCACGCAATTATACAGAGAGATGATGAAGCTGACCGTTTCCACCACATGTTAGTAAGGGAACTATCTCTAGCTCTCTTAGATGTAAAAATACAACATGAACTTGGAATAACAAATATTACCGAGATCTTAAGCTACAGAATTATTGTCAGGAACTTAGAGAGAATAGCAGATCACACTGCAACTATCGCTAGGAGAGTACTCAATATTGGAGGTCTCAAAAACCCGGAGCTAGTGTATAAATTTTTAGAAAAAGATATAGAGCTCTTTAATAAAGCAATGGACTCACTATATAATCTTAGTAGGAGAGGAGCGGAGGATGTTATAAGTGAAAGTAGGAGAACTGTTAGTGAAATTGAAGAGGCTCTTCATAGTGAAGTAATGCCTATGCAAGCTGATATGCGTGAAAAAGTCGCTATAACGCTAATATTAGATAGCCTAAAGAGAATAGCCAGGTATTCAAACGGCATAGCTGAAGCATCTCTAAATATAAAAGCAGCTAAATCAACTGAATTAGATATAAAATAAATTTGATGTACAGAATAAAGCGTTTCTAGAAGTAAAGTTTTAAGAGGGATATAAGTTATAAATTAATAAGTGGTGCCGGGGTGGCCGAGCGGTCAAAGGCGGCGGGCTGCAGGGCTACTGTGCCGGGTACCCGTTAAATCGCGGGTTCGAATCCCGCCCCCGGCTCTTTACTCTATAAATCTTATATTCTGACACCGAAGCTTCTTAAGGAACTCGTCTAGACTATTTAATGGTATTTTAATAGTATACAGGTATCTTCTAGTTCTAGCTTTAACTTTAGCTATACCCCTGTCTTCTAGTCTAACAACTCTACACTCTAATGCATACTCAGAAATTTTTATGAACTCTTCGGTATCTTTTATTTCCTTAGGCGTAAACATCACCTCTAATCTTTAGTCTATTATATATACACATTTTATATATAAGTGTTGATTGTAGTGGTGTAAGAGCTAGTACTGGTGAAGTGGATATGAAGAGGTATTATAACAGAACTTTTAAATCTAATCGTGAAGACTATATAGCAGTTATCTACAGGTTACATGAAGTTTATGGTTCAGCTAAACTATCAGATATATCAAGAGAACTTGGAGTAAAACCTGCAACGACATCTAAAGTTCTCTCTCAACTCGAGAAGAGCGGGCTTGTTAAGAAGTACAAGTACAGAAAGGTTGTCTTAACAGAGATGGGGGAGAAAATAGCAGTGAGAATTATTAGAAAACACAGAATATCTGAGGTTTTTCTGGCCCATAAGCTAAGCGTTGATATTTTTGATACACACTATTATGCACACTACTTGGAGCATCTACCAGACGAATTAATAGAGAGAATATATATTCTACTAGGGTTTCCTCAGAAATGTCCACATGGGAATATAATTCCGGATGCTGAGAGAGATAAAGACATGATGTTAGCTGAGTATATTAGGCTTAGCGAGGCTACTAGAGGTACATATAGAGTTGAGAGAATAGCAGGCGAGCTCTCATCAATTCTACCTGTTCTCAAAGAACTTCAACTCAAACCAAACACTATTATCGAAGTACTAGCACAGACACCTGAATATACCGTAATAAAGCAGAACAGTATGTTAAGAAATGTTGCTAAACACATAGCTTTTACAGTACTATTAACAAAAATCTAATGATCTTCTGTAAGCCATTAATTTAGACATATCTAAATTTATAAACTTCCCACATAGATAAATTACTAGAGAATGCTTTGTGCAAATTAAAGGTGCTTCCATATGGAAAGAAAGGAAGATTTTATTACAACGCTTGATAAGGTAAGTGAAGGAAAAACAGCTACACTGGTTTCACTAGAAGTAGGTCGCGGATTATTATCTAGACTATTAAACATGGGGCTTGTTCCAGGTGCAAAAATAAGTGTTCTCGTGAATAGAGGAAAAGGATTGTTGGTTGTTAGAGTTCAAGATACTGAGATCTCTATTAGTCGTGGAATAGCACAGAAACTAATAGTTAAGGTGGAATCCTAGTGAAGAAAATTACAGTTGCCGTGATAGGTCAACCTAATGTGGGAAAGTCTACATTATTTAATGTACTTACAAAAGGCCATGTAATAGTGACTAACTGGCCTGGTACTACGGTGAGTAAAAATGAGGGGATTATAAAGTATGGAAATTATGAAGTTCACTTAGTAGATTTACCTGGTATTTATGGATTAACAGCATTTACACTAGAAGAAAAGATATCGAGAAACTTTATTGTCGAGGAAAATCCTGATGTTATAGTTGTTCTTGTAGACTCTCTCACATTAGTTAGAACACTATACTTAGCACTAGACATCCTTGAACGCACAAAGAGAGTCGTAATTGGAGTAACTAAAGTAGATGAAGCTCACAGTAGAGGTATTCACATAAACTTCGAAATGCTTGAAAAGACACTAGGAGTACCTGTTGTCCCTCTTTCTGCGATAAAAGGTGTCGGTTTAGAGGAGCTCATTAGAAAGGTCATTAGTGTATATGAGAGTAATGCAGAAGGCTATTTACGCGTAGATTACGGAGAATTAAGTACGTATATAGAAGCTTCAGAGTCTCTTCTAAGGCAAAGAGGTTTTGAAAACTCACCTAGATGGCTTGCTGTGAAAATATTTGAGGGAGATCCTGAGACATTGGTAACGATTAAATCCAAGAGTGAGGACTTATATAGAGCTCTTATAGAGCTGAGAGAAGAAGCTTTAAGAATATTGAGAACAGATCCAGCCATTATAGTATCTCGTAGTAGATTTAAATACGCTGAAAATATCGGTAAACTCTGTTTAATTCAAATAGCAGTTAAAAAGAAAGAGGTTTCGAAAATATTCTATCACCCAGTTCTCGCACCAATTATAAGTATTGCAGTTATTCTTGCAATGTTCGTGGCAGCTTTTACGATAAACACGGGATTTCCCATAACATACATATTAGAGTACTTAGGATTAAACGTCGTGGCCCATATTATTGAAGAATATTCTATTAGTTCACTTATGGAGAAGTTTATAGAGCAGGCTTCTAATATGCTAGAAAATGTTCTCGGCAAAAGCATGATCACGCTTTTTATAGTTAACGCTGTACTTGGTGGTTTGGGAGCTATACTGTTTTTCTTGCCACTAATAATGATCGTGATGGTTATTCTAGGTGCTCTCGAGGACTCTGGTATATTAACGAGACTAGCTGTGGGAGTTCATATGTTGTTTGAAAAGATCGGTTTCTCCGGACATGCGCTTTTCCCTCTGTCAATATCACTAGGATGTAATGTTCCAGGAATACTAGTAACGCGTGCAGTTCCAAGTAGTACTGAAAGAATCAGATTAATTATGCTTTTACCTTTTATACCGTGTCAAGCTAGGTTGGTGGTTCTACTTGCTCTCGCTACAGCTGTAAAAGAGGGTTTTCTAATACTAGCTTTAGGTTATCTATTAGCTTTTATAGTGTTCTTTACCTTGGGATATACTTTCTACTTGTGGAGTCTTAAGCGGGGAGAAGCCGTAGAGATCAGGTTACTATTAGAACAACCTCCTCTTCACAGACCAATACCCAAAGTTGTGTGGTGGTATACATGGTGGCATACAAAACATTTCTTAGTAAAAGCGGGAACAGTGATATTTGTAGCTAATATCTTGTTCTGGTTATTAACTCATACTTCTCCATCACTAGGTTTTGTAGATACACCTAGTGAGAGCTTAGGGGCTTTATTTTCAAAGATTCTTACACCTATACTTACGCCTTTAGGTGTAGTGGGGGAAAACGCGTGGATTATAGTATTGGCACTCATTGCCGGTTTCATCGCCAAAGAGATCTTTATTAGCACTCTTCTCATGGTAACGGGGGCCGAGGGTGTTAGGGAAGCATTTATCACTATAGGTGTTTCAGAACATTCAATTATAGCATTAGCGATCTTTATTACACTCTATGTGCCTTGTCTAGCTACTATTGCATCAATATACAGTGAAACTAGGAGTTATAGGCTTACAGCCGGGGTAGTAGTAATAATGCTCATAGTCGCGTATGTACTGGCTCTACTAACTTATATTTTAACATCTATTCTCACATAGTAAAGGCCAATATTCTGATAAGCTTTTATGTTATAAAGCTCTAATGGCTTAAAACACTATTGATGAGAGTGATTATAGGTGTGTAGAAGTGACAATATACTGGGAGAGGTGTGATTTCTGCGGGCTTTATAAGCCTACATCAAGGTGTGCTATGTTCCCAGAGCTTTCAGTAGACTTTATGTGCTGTGTAAGCTGTCCTTTATGGATGAATACCTGTAAATCACCTACATGGAAGGTTTCAGCTAAATCAACACTGCCCCAGCCAAAAAGTAGGGGGGTTAGTAGTGAGGAGAGAAAAAGGGTCTTTGAAGAACTTATGAAATCTCTTGAGAGTAAGAGAAGTTAAGGAATCTTCACTATTTTAAATTCTAGGTACTAGCCAGTACATTAATTTACTACCATCACCTATATCATATTCTACTTTTAGTGGTTTACCAGTATCGAAAGATATTATCACATTCTTAGCAACACTAGTTGCTCTAGCAGCTTCTACCAGTAAATCTATACTGTACGATGCCCTAGCCTTCTCAACTAGTGAAGATACTAGTATTAGGGGGTTTCCCTCAAGCAATTCGCACTTATACTCTTTCTGCTGCTCAGTACTAGTAATAATTATTTTTCCAGCCTCATATGTAAAGACAGCTTCATCTCCAACTAACTTAAGATCGCCAATAATGTTCTTGAAGTCTTGAGACAACATCGTAAACGTCACGCCGAGCTCTAATTGTAATTCAGGTAGGGGTTCAATAGGTTTAGGCACTAAGGGCACGCCGAGTTCTCTTTCAAGCCCCGTCTTCTTATCACGTAGAGTTATTTTAAGTATACTATTTTCCTTATCAAGCTCAAAAACGGCTACATCATTCTTGGCAGCTCTTTTAACAGCTTTCTTCAACTCTGTTCCCGAGACAATAAAGCCCTCTTCTTCACTAATGCTATATTCTTCAAATACCACACTAGGTGCTCGAAAAATCCCCATAATTGTCTTATCAGGACTTATTACTTTGACCTCAAAAGCTTCTTGTGTGATAAAAAAAGGAAGCTCGTCACTAATTTTAACTAGTACTTGAAACACCCGCTTAAGCTTAGAAGCATTCGGATATGCAACTTTAACCAACACTAACACCTCCATACTCATATTACACATAAGGACCTCTTACTAAAATACCTTTTAACTTCTAGGAAACTCGTACTATTAGTTTACTCGCACTCATCAATTAAGATCACTAAAAACCTATAACCAGGCTTAAATTATTTTCAACTTATTCTTCGCCTTAAAGTATGGAGCTTCCAGTTTAAAATACACTTTTCAATTAAAGTGTTATTTATTTACGGCTTTTACTCTTCTTAGCTTTTTTAGTGGCACTCTTCTTTACCTTCTTTTTTGCCTCTTTCTTACTAACTTTTGTTTTGGGCTTCTTTAATTTAACTTCTCCATGTGCTACTATTAGGGACTCTAGAGGCAAATTACCGTGTAAGATACTATGCCAGAGTTTACTGATATTGACGAGATATTTCAACTGATCAATGATTACTTCGCCCCCTTCTTCTCTCTCTTCTTCCTCTACACTCTCAAGCTCCTCTTCTTCACTCAAATTCTCTTTTGAAATCATTTTCTCCACCTCTACTAGTCAATTAAAGTAGTACTTTTATTGTTAAACGCCCTACTACTAAATATTCCTCTTATTTAAGTGTAGTGTAACTTGACTCACATGTGATTTTATTGTGATTGTGATTTAATGAGACTTAACTTCATGATAAAGATGTTCTCAGAACCCGTGGCGTGTACTATGTAGGCGTATTGCTTGAGAGATTTTAAAGCTTCTGAGATACAGATACTCTTAGCTTTAACAGCACCACCAATTATATCAGCCGCTATTCTTATACTCTCAGGCTCGTTGAGTGTAAAGAAGACTCGTAGACCAGCATTATTTAGTAGAGTTTTCGGTATTCTCTTAACATCTTGAGAAACAACTATTGTAGAAAAGCCAAACTTCCTGCTCTCCATGAATATTCTCGATAAGAGCTCCATGCCCAGTGCTCGCGGCATAATATGTCTAACTTCATCTATGACTAGTTGAAGACGAATTTTTCCAGCACTATACATCTTACTTATTAACATATACATTAAAGTCTCTACAAATATTGCTCTTGTAAAATCACTTGAAACTCTACTCAAATCTATAATAGTGTTTTCTCTCAGTAAATCCTCTATGCTGAGGTGCGTGCCGAAACCGATATTCTCGCTAATGAGGCTCAGATAGGGTAGTATTCTGAGGTATTCTTGATTTAACTCGCTAAGTTCTTTACAGGCAGACACGATATCCCTTAAAGTGGGGGGCTCAAGTTTCCAAGTAGCTGGATCCTCCGTTATGCCCTTACTGGCATATGTTTTCAAGATCACTTCTTCGAGCATTTTTCTCTGAATAAAGCCCAATTTGAAAATAGAAGCTATTACGTGTGATAATTGTAGAGCCCTATCTCTAGGCGAGGTGTTTTCAAGTACCAAGGGGTTTATAGTGTACTTTGAAGCGTCAATAACTCTGCAGGGAGTGTTCTCGGTTAGATTTGAATACTCACCATGAGGATCTATGATTAAGAAGCGATAACCATAAATCCGACTAAACTCTAGCACGAGATGTTTTACTAGTGTCGTTTTTCCAGTACCTGAAGCCCCAATGATCACAATATGCGGAGTGTTTAAGTCTTCTAGTTTAATATAAATAGGTTGAAGTACGCTTCTAAAGAACCATGTTTCTCTACTACTAGAGCCAAGTAAATATTCCTTAGAGACGCCATTATATATATTGCGCGGCTCTCCATAAGCCAATTCAGCCTCAGCAATACCTACAAGTATGCCCACAGGCTCTCTATAGAAAACTCTGCCTATGTGAGAAGTATATGGTATCTTTCTAGGTAAGATCATTAGTAGAGGTGATAATCCCAGTAATCCTGCAGCGGAAAACACACCTAGTAAAGTTATCTCGCATAACTCTCTACCAGGAGTATAGAGGAGTGAGAGTGCTAAGAGGAAAAGCTGTATATACAAGTTTAAAAGACTAGGCTTAGCGAGATTTTCTAACATAACACCTCTAGTAGTAAGTAATGTGATTAGCAGTAATATAAGAAGAGAATATGCTATGCTGTGAGAAGCTAGTAGTGTAGGTGCGGCTTCAAGAAGATCTTTAATACGCGGCTTTCGAGCAGATAAACTCTTAGCAAACTCCTTAAACTCCTTACTACTATAATATTCACTAAGCACTTTTACTGTTACAAGTAATCTCGCAATAAATAATGTAATTAGTAACGACGCCAACTCTCTGATCAAACTACTTATTGATAAACTATCATAACCTAATATTACTATTTGAAAATAAAAACACATCCTATTTAATGCGGCAAAAATTATGTTTGATATTAATGCGAGAATCACAAGTATGTGTATTATTCCAAAAATAAGAAGCAATAGCTGTATATAGATAGGGCGAGGCAGCCATTCATAAGGGATAGTAGTGCCTCCAGGGAGAAGTTGCCAAGTACCCTCGGCTCTATAAAAGTAGTCTAACAGAATATAAACTAGAATATTTACAACTAATATACCAATACTTCTATTAAATAGCTTTAAAGTCTTAAACATCAAGATAACTATCACACACCGCTTCTATATAAATAATTTAGTGTAAAAGCAGTATTTGAGTGTTAAGAGAAGTGAAAACTCACTTAAGGATATTTAGTGAGAAAAAGAACTAGGGAAAAATCGTGCTTGCTAGTATTACTCAAATAGCTGAGTGTCTTAAAAAACTAGGTTACGAGGAATTAACGAGTGTACAGCATGAGAGTTTAAAGTACCTGCTTAAAGGTAACCACGTAATAATAATAGCTCCTACAGGTAGTGGAAAGACAGAGGCGGCAATGTTCCCGATCATGTTGAAGATTTCCGCTGAGAAAGCTGAGCCTATAGCAGTAATATACATAACCCCGCTCAGAGCTCTCAATAGGGATTTAGAGCGCAGACTTAAGCTCATTAGCGAGTGTTTTAAGCTGCGTGTTGCTGTCAGACATGGTGATACTCCAAGTAATTTGAGGAAATACATAGCTAAAGATCCACCACATATATTGATAACAACGCCTGAATCTCTTAACTACATACTACTAGATGATACACTAAGAGAGAAACTCAGAAACCTAGAGTTTGTTGTTATTGACGAGTACCGTGAAATGCTTGAGAGTAAAAGGGGTGCCTTACTCTTAACAGTATTGAGTCTACTCGAGAAAATTATTAAGAAACAATTTGTAAGAGTAGCATTAACAGCTACTCTTAGTAACATTGAACTAGCTATTAAAATGCTCTCTTTAAGTGGAGATGTTACTGTAATTAGAGATCCTAGTTTAAGGGCTTTTAAAATAGAAGTAGTAAATCCTACAGAATGTGCTAGTGAAGAGTGTAGATTAATTTGTAGTGAAATTGATAATTGCAAGTTAGCGGCGAGAATTAACACTATTCTTGATTTAGCTAAGAGATATAGGCATATACTAGTATTCACAAACACCAGAACACTTGCTGAGAGCTTAAATTACCTTCTAAGACGACTAAGCAGCATCCATAAACTTGTAGTGGAGGTTCATCATGGAAGTTTATCGAGACAGCACAGAGAGAGTGTTGAGAGGGCTTTTAAAGAAAGAAAAGTAAATGTACTGGTAGCTACTTCGAGCCTAGAACTCGGTATAGATATTGGACACGTAGAACACGTTGTCCAATACATGTCGCCTAGACAAGCGGTTAGATTAATACAACGTGTAGGTAGGAGTAGACATAGAATAGGGGAAATTAGTGAGGGCACTATAATAATCACAGAAAATATACTACATGAACTAGAAGCACGTATACTCACATTGAGAGCTATCAGAGGAGATCTCGAGGAAGAATATGTAATAGAAAAACCACTTGATGTTCTTGCATACGCCATAGCACTATATGTAGCACTTAACCCCAATGGAGTACCCGTAAATGATCTCTTCGAAATCATCAAGAAAACACCTCTTTACAGTAATTTAGAATTCGACGAGTATAAGAGAGTTATAGAGTTCTTGTCTTATACACGTGTACTAAATATGCATGATGAAATTCTAAAACCTACTAGAAAAACCAAGTTGTACTTATATATAACGTCAATGATACCTTCAAGTAGAGAAGTTAATGTAATAGATATTTCAAGCGATAAGAGAATTGGTGTTTTAGATGAGGAATACGTGGTGATAAATATCTCACCAGGTGATGGACTCATTCTTGCCGGTCGTCCTTGGCGCGTTCTCAACTATAATGAGAAAGACACTAAGCTTTATGTAGAGCCGGTGAGCTTAGAGCTAACTGAAGCTTTTATACCACACTGGGAAGGGGAGAATATACCGGTAGAATACACTACAGCGAGCAAAGTAGGTGAAGCTCTTAGATCTATAAAAGCTCATATTAGAGGGGTTAATGACTTCTTATCTAACGCGACTAATGAAATATTAGAATACATCAAAGACTTTAGTGACGACACAATCACATATGTAGATTACATCGAGGACTTTAAAATAGTAATCGTAGGCATCTTTGGTGGAAGCCGTGTAAATAATGCGATTAGAGATATTGTTAGATATGTACTTAGATCTTACTTTCCATATATTAAATTTGAAATACACTCCACGCCATATGCTATAGTTGTGAGATTTATTGATCCCATTGATGAGCACATGGTGGAATATATTGTAAATACTATTAGAGATCTCTATAAATATGTCACACCAGAAAGGATCAGACAAGTAGCTATGAGTAGTAATACTCTTCTCTGGAGAATTTACCAAGTAGGACAAAGATTCGGGGCTATTCCACCCGGCATGCCTATTAGTAAAAAGCTCCTCGAAGCCTTCATAGACACTGTTATTGGCGATGAGGCTTTAAAGGAAGTCTTATTTAGAGATTACGATGTTAAGTCCCTTAGACAACTAGCAGAAAGAATTCTAGAAGGCTCTGTTAAAGTTATTCGTAGAACCTATAACACACTACAAAAACATCATACAGTCATATTAGAATACATTGAAATGCCCTTTATTAAAGAACTACCCACGCTGGATAAGACAACTTACCTGGAGAAGTTAATGCGAAGACGAGTTTTGCTCGTATGTATTAGATGTGAACATGCCATAGAGGGGACTGTTAAAGAGATTTTAAGTAGCGTGAAAGAGTATTTGTGTCCTAAATGTGGTTATGCTACACTAACACTTGTAAAGGGCGATGTCAACGTAGAGCTCAGTATTCTAGATAAAGCTAGAAAAGGGTTGAAGTTAACAAGTAGTGAGAGAAGAATATACGAGGATCTCGTAACTAGATCCACACTACTATATCGATTTAAAGAGAAAGCACTATTAGCCCTGGCAGCTAGAGGCGTGAGTACAAGTGAAGCTGGTAGAATTCTCAGCAGAGTTTTTAGTGGAGCGGATATACTAGAGGAAATATATGAAGCAGAGAAGAGGTTTCTAAGAGCTGGTATATTCTTGAAGAGGTAGCTTTAATAACATTACAATGGCAATTCGAGTCTTCTTCTACCCCTACGTTTAAAAGCCCTGTAATCTCCTAGAATAAGTGGAATAATTATTTTCTCTACTAGTTGGTCACTTATAGGGCAAACTTCGATGAATGCTTGTTTAGACTTATCATCTAATTTACTTATTAGGCGAGGTCCATTTAATGTGAGTTTCACTGAGCCTCGAGGTGACCATATTACACAACTACCACATAGCACACATGCTCGAAGCCTATATATGTTCTTGAGTATATCTACGAGATCCTCGAAACACTCCTGCGCGGGTATTTCTGCTTGTAAAGTATTTTTATGAATAAGTACACGTAATCTCTCCTTGCGGATCTCTATAGTGTCAGCTAGCTCTATTATAGTAAACCCTGTGTTTACTAGGTTGGTGAGTATTAGTTCTTTACAATACGCTGGTATTATTGTCTCATTAAACACTATTGTGAGTTTAGACTCTTCCCTATAGAATAGTACAGGGTACATGTTTATTTTACTACTTGCCAATCTCCTCTTATACTCTTCAGTCCAGTTAACCTGGTAATCTTTTAACTGAACCATTATTCTCTTTTTAGCTGTTGCAGGTGTGAGCCATCTCCATAATCCTAGTATGCTCCACTCAGGTGGCTGTCCGAGTTTTAAACGCCATGATTCAAGTACATTCCACCACTTTGCCCATAAATCAGGATATAGCTTTTCGATCTCCCTATACTCAGCAAGCGCTGAAGACGGGCATAAATAACAACCTAATCTGTCAAAGCCCTCTTCATAGAGCTTATTGTAGGGCAGTTTGTATTTGAATATATAAAACCAGCATGCTAATTGACCCCAATACTGAATTGGTGTAGTGCTAATCATGTGTGAAACCCATTTATTACGCCAAATTAGTGGACTTCGAGCTCTATCAAGAGACTCATAGGCTCTTTGACCAACAATATTTAGTGCTCCACTAGACCAGAGAGTCTTAGTCAACTTAGCAATAGGTGCTAGTTTAGCTACTTTACAACACCACCTATAGTCCTTACCCGGCGGCCCGAAGATCTCAATAGCCTTCCAGAAGATATCACCAGCAGATGCCCAGTGTACTCTACACTTATAAAAATTTGAGACATCTTCAATGTTTCTTAAAGTTTCTGGTAGTTCTAGTCCTGTATCATTAAATACTATTTCAAGCTCTCCGAAAACTCTGCAAGCTAGATCCAGAGCCACGAGGCTATCTTTGCCTCCAGAATATGAGACTACAGGTTTTAAATTAAACCTCTTACTTAATCTTTCGAGGAACCTCAGAGACTTATCTTCGAGGCTTTGTAAGCCATTTAAATTACGTAAAACAGCGAAGTCCACGGAGGCATTTCTCTCACTAGTCTCTACTGGTGGAAGTCTTTCGTGAAAAGTTTTAGTTAAAAACACGCTGTTATCTCTAGCTACTTCACCAATCGCACGAATATTTCCACGTGAATCAAGTACTACTACTTGTCTAGATGAACCTCCGTACTTACCACTAATTAGGCGACCTGTATAGAAAGGCGACTCCGCAATGATTGTGTCAACAGCACCTAGTTGAACTGCTATGTAAGCTCCCTGATGTGTTAGTCTAAACCTCCACTTATCGTTAAAGGGATCGTAGTAGAGTTGACCAATCACATTGCCTGATACTACAACTTCGTACATTAAATCCCAGTGTGGTACTTTATTAAGAAGTACGAGTTTTCCACTAATGTACTTGTCAAATAACAAGAGATTGCCAAACTCGTAGTTTAATGCTTTTTTTAATCTCTCAATATCTCCTCTAAAGGCAGGTCTTGCATCACCAGGCTCGCTTAATCTCAACAAGTAGAAGAGATCTATTTCCTCCTGTCTTGGCTTGATAACCGGGATGTTTAACCATGGATCCCAGTATATCTTAACAGTTTGAGGCCACAATTTTTGCACTTAGACACCTCTAAGACCACTGATACTTTTACTTAACTCTCCTATTTTACTATTTAGTTCTCTATTAGGGAATTAATTATGGATCCGGTTGAATTCATAAAGGGGTTAATTACAATAGTTGTAATAATAGCGTGGTTTGTATTCCTACTAGCTTGGATTATAGGGTGGCTTATTAGAGGTCTGCCAATACCATTTTTAAGAGTAAAGAAACTTGGAGGGAAGTTCATAGAAGACGCTGTCTGGGCAGCTTTCTGGCTAGCTATGGGTACAACAGTGTTTGCAATTATAGCTTACATAACCTCTTCGCTTCAATTACCTATGCCACAACCACCTTCAATGCCGTAATCTACTACTAGCTGGTGTTAAACCCTCATGGATATATTATCATTAGCATTTTACCTATCTATACTCTCATATTGTCTAGGTGCACTATTAAGAGCTATACCTTTACCGTTTTTCCACTTGAAGAGACTTGGTAGAACACTAATGGTAGATGGCGTTTTTGCAGCTATACTTGTCTTTTCGTATCAAACACTTATTACGCTTATAGATTACTTAAGCTATATACTTGGCGTGAATTGGGCTATTTTTACGGGGTGGGTCACCGAGAGATCTTCGCTACTCTTTCTCCTCCTCGCAGCTTTTAAAGCTATTGGTATAATCATGGGTAAAACTGGTCTAGGTGCTATTATCTCGAGCATACTATCACCTATTGTCAGCTCTATTACAACGTCTCTCACAACAATACTAACAGTTTTAGTTGTAGCACTAGTGTTAAGAGTTGCAGCTGGATTTTTAATAGCTTTAGGAGTGCTTATGTGCTCTATACCCTTTAGACTAGCCAGAAGTGCGGGGGCAATGATCATAGCTGTAACAATGGTGTTCTCAATAGGTTTACCACTAATGCCACAGTTTATAGCAACCGTGACGAGTGGTGCTATAACTAGTATAGGTTATAGTGTGAGTTTCAGAGAACCTTTGTGCTCAGCAACTCTAAGTATAATAGATGCTAGAGCCTACCCGGTAAGTCGAGCTATTATTGAGGGTTACAGAGATGGAGAGCTACTCTATAGGTACGTCTTTAGTGAGCAGGGACAACTAGAAGCTGATAGGTCAAAAGGGGGGTTTCCCTGTTCAGCACACAAGGCTAGGGTTGAAATAGCAGGTATTAGATATGTATTTGACATACCTGGATCTCGGGGTAGCGAGTATGTGAACTATACTATGCAGCTCCCAGATCTTCTAGTATTAGGTTCTAATAGAGTTGTGGAGCTTGGCTGGGGTATCAGCGTTGTTGACTACTTTAGATCGAGCAATGAATCTAGAACTGAGTTAACACTGGGATTAGAAGTATCTGAGAACACTTATCTTGGAGTATATATTGAAGCTTCAGATATAGTAGAAGTACTTGTTAATGGTGAGGCTATTAACGCGTCAAATATAGTGGAGTTTTCATGGTATGGTGTGAATTATAGAGCACTAAAGTACTCTCTCACACCTGGCACTTATTTAGTAAATATAACTGTGAGTTACTACTCCACAACACCACTAGACGTAGTAATTGAGCCTTTTATAGTAAAAGCGCTTAATATAGACGTGTTTTCACCTGAATTAGCAATTTTTTACGTAGTATACATGTTTGTAGAGTTAACTATACTACCACTAGTTTACATCGCAGTATTACTGACAATTTCGTATGGGGTAGCTCGCCTACTAGGGGGAGCCTCAGCTAGTATAGCTAGGCATCTGGTGACAGTCTAAATGAAGAAGCTAATATCATTGTTAGTAGTGATGGTAATATTATATGGCGTACAGATGTACATGTACACTTACAACTTAACACATCTTTATACCTCTACTATACTCTCAGTATTACTACTTTTAATTCTTAAATTGGTGAGAAGAAATGAAGTTCGTGAGAAGAGTCCTTGAGTTACTGCAAGTTCCTTTATCTTCGAAACTTAAAGTAACACTTGAACCACCAGATATAATAACACACATAACTGGAAAAATCATAGTGAAGAGAGTACTAGTCTGTAGAGACGTAGAGTACTCTCTCGAGGATTTATCCGAGAGCTCTTCACGCTCTCTTATAGAGTCTTACGCGGCTCTCTTAAAATCTCTACCACAAGGTGTGCATATACATATTTTAAAAGAGGAATTTAACACTGAGAAATTTCTGAGAAAATTAACAAATGATATCTTAAACACGCAAGTAGATCTTGAAAGTATTAGCGACGAAGCTCGTAGAGTAAAACTACAGGCTAAATTACATAAATTAAGGAGTATATATGAGGCTCTGCTGAAAGGTAAGCCATTTATTAAAGCCACACTAATTCTCACATTTGTAGTGAGCGATACTAGTCTGGATAAAGCTAAGAGTTTAGCAGATTACTATGAAACCTTGATTTCAGAGCTCTTTCAAAAACAATATAATCTGCAACTCAGAAGAGCAAATCGCGGCGAGATATTAAAACTTCTCCTAGAGTCTCTTGGCTTGAGTAGAGAACTTGGAGTAAATGGCGTTGTTATAGAGGCAAATAAACTATCGTACATGCAACCACTAGTTATAGATAAGCCTACAATATCTCGTGAAGATATTATAGTTGGGTTTATCAAAGATAGTCTACACCCTGTTGGATTAAAGCCAAAAGAGCTATATTATCACATAGCTGTAATAGGGCCAACTGGAAGAGGAAAGTCAACGCTGCTCTCTAGTATAGTAGAGCAAGTTGTAGTAGAGACACCAATTAAAATATTCGCTATTGACTTTAAAGGTGATTTAGAGAGCTATATAGTGCCGGGAATGCTGAGTACAGTGATACCTGAGAAAGCTCCTTTGCATTTTTTAAAGCCCCCTCTAGGTATAAGCCACATTGACTGGAGATCTGTAGTCTTAGACGCAGTATCCTATGTAACTAGTCTACCACTTGATAAAATTTCTAGTGCACTAAGCTCTCTAGAGGAGTTTAGTAGTTTCGAGCACGCTTTAAAATCAAGCTCGGCGTCATCACTGCTAATACACTTCCTAGAATTTGTAGATAACACACCAGATTACACTATGTTAGAGAATATTTTAAATGGGAATGTCCTTGTTAGTTTGAAAGATAAGGGGACAGTATTTCAGAACACCTATGCCTCACTTTTTATTGGATTTTTACGACACGTACTTCTAAGGGAGAATAGAGATCAGGGCGCGTTAGTAGTCATAGATGATGCTTGGAGAATCTTAAAACTAAGAACAGTTGTTGAAATAGTGAGAGAAGGTAGGAGTAAGAGAGTAGGGGTTGTTATCTCAACACAGAGTCCTGAAGACGTGCCACTAGAGGTATTAGAGAACATAGGTAGCTTTGTGATTTTTGGTTCTAGAAATGAGGAGTATATAGAAAAGGTTAAACGCGTTGTGAGCGTTAATGATGATTATGCAAAACTTCTACTAAGACTCGGTATAGGTGAAGCGCTTTACATTAATATGCTTAATAAGAGAGTAGAGTTAATTAATACTGTTAAGCCACTTAAATTGAGTAATTTTAGTGTTGAGAGTAATGTTGAGAGGAGGCGAGGAAAAATATAATAAGTGCTCTTTAAAAGCACATAGTAGACTATGCTGTATATTACTAAGTAGAGGTGTTATATATGGGTGGTAGGCAGAGGACAACACTATTTATGACTAAGGAAAAAGTGCAGAAAGAAAGTTCTACTAGTAGAGAAGAGAGGAGTAAGCGTAAAGAGAAGTAGTGTGAAGAGTGTGTAGTAGAGTTAATGACTCTAATTAGAGTGGCTTTACCGACCAGTATTTTAGATGTAGAGCACACACCACTATTAAAAGCTATTAGAGTACACCAAGTAGCACGCTGGGCATCTATTTTCGGCGTCTACGAAGTGATCTTCTATAAAGAGCCTCTAACAGGGCATATTGAGTTTCAAGAACAAGAAAAGTTTATTAAAACATATTGGAGTTACTTCTTTACACCACCTTACCTTAGAAAAACACTAATCCCCCCAAATCCACTTTTGAGGTATGTAGGTGCTTTACCGCCAATTAGGCTAGAGGCTTTTAACGTCGATAAAAAGCCCAGAATAGGAGAAGTGAGAGTGGGGTTTGTTTATAGAGATCCTAGTGGCAAATTATATGCACATGTAGGTAATAGCGCACCTTATCTCGTTAAGAACACTTGTGAAGAAGGGCTAAAGCCTCTTGTGGTGGTGAATACCGAAGATAGAGTAGTTGAGTGTACAGAGAAGCCTGTGTATTTAGGTCCTCGTTTGACATTTTATAGTAGTCTACGTGAGGTATTAGAAAGGTCTAGAAGTACTTCACACTACGTGATTGCAACTGATAAGAAGGGAGAGTTTCCGAGTTATGATATTGCAAGTAAACTCCGTGATAGGGATATTACTATTCTATTTGGGAGTCCTAGATATGATCTATTTGAAATCGCTCAGCAAGAGCATGTGTCACTACAGAGGTATATAGATTATACTTGGAATACTGTTCCCTGGCAGAGAGTCGTAAGTATTAGAACAGAGGAAGCGCTGATCATAACACTCGGAGTTATAAATATGTTTTTAAGAGGAAGTGTAAAAAGAGTACTTTAAAAGGTGCTATAAAGTATATAGTCAAAGTGCTGGTGCTTAATAATTTAATTAGAGTAGTGGTGTTTAACTTGGGTCACAGGAAGACGCATGCTCCAAGACACGGAAGCCTGGGAGTTAGGCCACGTAAGAGAGCTGAGGATCTAACGCCTAGGATAAAATCATGGCCCGAGAAAAGCTGGTTTGACCTGCTTATTGAAAAACACGGTGAAGAGGCTTTAAAGAGAGGTATAGCTAGGACGCCCGTTCTCCTAGCGTATCCTGTATATAAGGCTGGTATGACACACGCTATTATAATTGAAGATCGCCCTAACACGCCCTTTACTGGTAAAGAGAGATTTATACCTGTCACTGTATTAGATGCGCCACCTACAGTAGTTATAGGTTTAAGAACTTACACGCGGGATTATAATGGAGCTTTAAGAGCTATTGGCGAAGTGTGGACAAATCCCGCTAACGCCGTGATTAAAGCTGTGGAAGACCTTTATGTTTCAAATCCACTGTGGAGTTTAAGTCCTAGAGATGTTGTGCGTAAGTACTTGCTGGGATTACGTAAAGCTAATCACGGGCTCGTTAAGCCAGATCCAAGTGGAGATTACGGGTTTAAATTTGTAGCAGAGAGTAGTGAAGACGAGGTTAAAAAAGTACTTAGCGGTGATATTGTCGACGTGCGAGCTATAGTTACAACTATACCTATTCTTACGGGTTTTGGCAAAAAGAAGTGTGAGGTTTTTGAAATAAAAATTCATGGTGGAAGTATTGATGAAAAAATAAAATATGCTAATTCCATTTGGGGTAAATACTTAACACCCTTTGACGTGTTTATTGAAGGGCAGTTTATAGATGTTATTGGAGTAACTAAGGGTCACGGTTTTCAAGGTGTTATAAAGAGATTTGGTGTTAAAGAACTTCCAAGATGGCATAAACACAGAAAAGGAAGTAGGAAAGTGGGTGCAAGAAGTCCTGCATTCACGTACTCTATGAGTGAAGTTCCACAGGCAGGTCAAATGGGCTTTCACAGGAGAACAGAGTATAATAAGAGAATAGTTAAAATGGGTCGTTACGGCTATGAAGCGACAATTAAAGGTGGGTTTTTACACTATGGGCTCATATATGGACCTTACATCGTAGTTAAAGGCTCTGTAATGGGTCCTCCTAAGAGAGTACTTGTTTTAAGACATCCAATTAGACCGGATCTAAAATTCATACCTCTCTCAAGCCCACAAATAGTTTACTTTAGTCTTGAAAGTAAGCAAGGTGTATGAGGTGTTTTCTTATGGGAATTCTTCTCGCTATTAGGGATCCTCACTTAGTGGGGCAGAAACTCACAGTCAATGTATTTAACGTGAATGGCGATATTATTGGAGAGGTAGAGTTACCAAGTATTTTCTATTACACTATTAGGAGGGATCTTATTAATCGAGCATATTTGTCAGCTTTCACAGCAATGTTGCAGCCTAAAGGTAGAGATCCCTTAGCAGGTAAGAGAACTACAGCTAAATACTGGGGTGTTGGCTATGGACTTGCGAGAGTACCGAGATTACCGAATGGTACAGCTAGATTCGTTGCTTCTACTAGAAAGGGACATATAGCGTTCCCTCCAAGACCGGATAGGAATATACATGAAGAAGTAAATGAGAAAGAGCGTGTAATGGCACTATTATCAGCACTCGCAGCCACTTCTAGAATTGAGCTTGTGAGAAAGAGGGGACATAACTTTACATGTGAGAAGTTGCCAGTAATTGTAACTGGAGATGTGGAGAACATTATATCTAAAGCCAGAGAAGCTAAAGTGCTTCTTGAGAAAATTGGAGTGTGGAGTGATATTGAGAGAAGCTATGAGAAGATAAGGATAAGGGCTGGTAAAGGTAAAATGAGAGGGCGTAGATATGTAGAACCCAATAGTGTACTATTTATTCTATCAAAATATAGTGTTCCCTTTGCGAAAGCTGTGAGAAACTTCCCAGGTGTAGATATAGCAACGCCTAGAAATCTCAGCGTATTACACTTAGCTCCAGGAGGTGTTCCAGGTAGGCTTACAGTTATATCTATTCCAGCTCTTAAAGAACTCGAAGAAAAGTATAAGGTGGAGTTTATTGAGTAGTGCTGAGTGGGCTTTAAAAATAATTAAGCGCCCTCTCCAGAGTGAAAAGGCGTTAATGCTTATTGACAAGCAAAATACATTGACATTTATAGTTGATATCAAAGCTACTAAACATGATGTTAAGAGAGCCGTGGAGACTTTATTCAACGTTGAAGTAGAAAATATTAGAACTTTAATAACTTCTAGAGGTGAAAAAAAAGCGTATGTCAAGCTTAAACCAGGATTTAAGGCATCTGAGATCGCTGCGAAATTAGGCTTAATGTAGGGTGAGTAGTGTGGGTAAGAGAATAATTGTTCAAAGGAGAGGTCGTGGAAGCTCCACGTGGCGCACTCCAGATCACCTGCACATAGCTCCAGCCAGATACCCTTCACTAGATCCAGACAAGAACTACAAGGGATTAGTGAGAAATTTAGTACACGATCCAGGCCGCTGGGTTCCACTGGCTGAAATTGAGCTTGAGGCAGGGGAAGTATTTTACATACCAGCTGTTGAGGGCATGTATGTAGGGCAGGTTATTGAAATAGGTCCCCAAGCTAAGATCGCTAATGGCCACATATTACCGGTAGGTGTTATACCTGAGGGTACACAGATAGCTAATGTTGAAAAATTACCAGGCGATGGAGGGAGGTATGCGAGATCTAGTGGAACATATGCTGTTATCATGGGTAAGTCTGGTGATAAGGTTAAAGTTTTACTGCCAAGTGGAAAAGTTGTTGAAGTCTCAGCTATGGCTAGAGCGACAATTGGAGTAGTTGCGGGGGGTGGAAGGCTCGAGAAACCTCTCTTAAAAGCAGGTGCAGCGTACTGGAAGTGGAGTGCAAAAAGTCACTGGTGGCCTCGTGTGAGGGGTGTTGCTATGAACCCCGTGGCACACCCACATGGTGGGGGTAGACATGTTGGTAGACCAACTACTGTTTCTCGCACTACCCCACCAGGTAGGAAAGTTGGACATGTAGCAGCTAGGAGAACAGGTAGGAGGAAGGGGAAGTAGTAATGTTGAGTACAACTAGAGTTAAAAATTACTTAAATATACTCGTAGATTTGAGGAGACGCTTAATTGGTGGTGATTAGTGAGCCAGGTTTTAAAATTACCTCCCCATTTACAGGACATGCCGCCTGAGTGGAGGAAATTTAAGTATAGAGGTAAAACCCTAGAAGAACTACTCAGTATGTCGCTAGATGAGTTTGCCCAGTTACTACCAGCTAGGCAGAGAAGACATCTTCTACGTGGTTTTACTAAGGCTCAAATAAAGCTCCTTGCTAAGATAAGAAAGGTTTTAAGAAATCCAGAGCTCGCCAAGAAGAAGGTAATAAGGACTCATGTTAGAGATATGATTGTGCTTCCCGAAATGGTTGGTTTAACTTTTGCCGTGTATAATGGTAAAGAGTATGTTCAGTTTAAAGTAACACCAGAAATGATAGGACACTATCTCGGAGAATTCAGCCCTACCACTAAGAGAGTCGCCCACGGCGAGCCCGGGCTTAAAGCAACTAGAAGTAGTAGATTTGTAGCTATGAAGTAGGTGCTTATTTATGCCTACGTGGCATTATTCCTTGAAATTACGAGACGAGTCTAAAATAGCTAAAGCAGTTGCTTTTGATATTCCTGTATCTATAAAGTACATGAGGGAAATTGCTAACTCTATAAAAGGCATGAAGTTGAGTGATGCTGAAAGATTTCTCAATAACGTGATTAAATTTAAACAAGCTGTTCCCTTTAGAAGATATCATGGGAAAGTCAGTCACAAGAGGGGTCTTGCAGAACAGTTTGGCTGGCCTAGCGGTAGGTATCCCGTAAAAGGAGCGAAGTATGTATTAGAATTATTAAAAAATGTTAAGGCTAATGCTGAGAACAAGGGGTTAAATGTAGATAAACTAATTATTACTCACATAGCTGCTCACAGAGGTCCTACGTTGAAGAGATATATGCCTAGGGCATTTGGACGCGCAACTCCAAAGTATAGGAGAACTAGTCACCTTGAAGTAGTGGTTAAAGAGGTTGAATAAAGTGGTTGGGCCTAGAATAAGGGACTATTTTCTCTCATATGGCTTAATAAAAGTAATGGTTGATGAGCTTTTAGCATATTACTTCAAAGACGCCGGTTATGCAGATGTAGAAGTGTATAAAACACCACTAGGTCACAGAGTAGTTGTTTATGCTGAGCACCCTGGTAGGCTAATTGGCCGTGGTGGATCTATATTAAAGAAAATAGCTATAGTACTTCAGAGTAGACTAAGACTAGAAAATGTGAGTATAACTGTTTCCCCTGTTATTAATCCAGATCTAAACGCGAGAGTAGTAGCTTTTAGAATAGCTAGAGCACTCGAAAAGGGCATACCTTTTAGGAGAGTGATGATGTTCATGTTACGCAGAGTATTGGAATCAGGAGCTCTTGGCTGCGAAATAGTTATAAGTGGTAAACTTCGAGGTGAGAGAGCCTCCTACGAGAAACTACGTGGTGGAAGAGTTTATAAAGCAGGAGATGTAGTTGACCACATCGTAGATAGAGCGGTGGTACATGTCCTACTAAAACCCGGTGTTTACGGCGTGGAAGTAGTAATAGTCAAGCCAACTACACAACTACCGGATCAAGTGGTGTTAAAAGAGATCTCTTCTAGCGAGGTTGAGAAAATAAAACACGAGCTAGGTGAGGCTAGTTGAAGCTTAGTGAGATACGTAAAATGAGCTCTGAGGATAAACTTAGAAAACTTGAAGAGTTAAGAATGGAGCTTATTAAGCTGAGATTACAAGCTAAGACAGGGCTCTTGAAAGACACTGCTAGGATCAGAAATATTAAGAGAGATATCGCTCGCATATTAACTGTTATGAGTGAAGAGAGGCTTAGAAGTAGTGAGTCTGAGAAGTGATATTCATGAAGATAACTTCTAATAATATACTGTGCCACGAGCTAATAGGACTAGAGGTTAGGCTTTTACAATACACCGACCCGGTGTTAATAGGGCTTTCAGGCACTATTATAGACGAGACACTTAAAACTCTCGTTATTGAGAGAAGTGATGGGAGAAGACTACGTGTTTTCAAAGCTAATGGTGTTTTTGAGCTTAAAATTCCTGGTGATCAAAGGGTGACTATTATAGGAGAGGATATCATGGGTAGACCTTGGGATAGGCTTAAGAAGTACATTAGAAAGTGCAGGGGGTGAAGTATGAGCTCTACACAACGTAGCTCTACTGTGCGTAATATTGGTATATCCGGTATAAAGCCTCCGGAAAAGACGTGTAGTGATCCAAGTTGTCCGTGGCACGGACATTTAAAAATACGTGGAATACTACTTGAGGGTATTGTTGTAAAGAAGCGTGCTCAAAAAACAGCTACTGTGCTCCACGAGTACTTACATTACGTGTCAAAGTATATGAGATATGAGCGTAGGAGAAGAAAAATACATGTACGTGTACCTCCATGTATAGATGTCAAGGAGGGTGATAGAGTACTAATAGCTGAAACACGCCCACTTGCAAAAACTGTTGCATTTGTAGTTATAAGTGTCCTTGAAAAAAGAAGAAGTAGCTAGGTGGTAGTTGTATGGGCGCTAAGCGTGCTGTAGCAGGTAAGCCGGCTTATTCTAGGAGGCATATAGCGGTAGGGCTTCAAGTAATGTCATTAGTTAAAGTAACCGATAATAGTGGTGCTAAAGAGGCGTTAATAATAGGTGTTCCGGGATATCATGGAAGACTTAGAAGGGTACCTCCAGCAGGTGTAGGAGACCTCGTAGTTGTAAGCGTGAAAAAAGGTACGCCTGAGGTCAGAAAGAAGATCTTTAAAGCTATAATAGTGAGGCAGAGAAGACCCTATAGAAGACCTGATGGAACGTGGATCGCGTTTGAAGATAATGCTATTGTGTTATTAACGCCAGAGGGTACACCAAAGGGGACAGAAATTAGGGGACCTATAGCTAAAGAGGCTGCTGAAAGGTGGCCTCAAGTAGCTAATTTAGCATCAATAATCGTGTAGAGGTGACTGAATCCGTGTCCACTAGGATCTCCGCAAAACCCGGAGTTCAAAGAAAACATCTCTACACAATGCCTCTTCACCTGAGACACAAATTACTCAACGCTCCTCTCTCACGCGAGCTACGTGAAAAGTATAATATTAAAAGATTACCTGTTAGAGTAGGCGATGTAGTGAGAATTCTAAGAGGAGATTTTGCGGGTACAGAGGGTAAAGTTATTAATGTGGACTTGAAACGAGCCAGGATCTTTGTGGAAGGAGTGCAGATCAGGAAGGCTGATGGAACGCCTATTTATTACCCGATACATCCAAGTAAAGTAGTGATCGTTAAACTAGACTTGTCAGATAAGTATAGATTAAAGATCGTTGAAAGGCGAAAAACGGCAATGTCAGAGTTAACCGCTAAAGGTTAAGGGCTAGAATATAGAGGTGATAGGTAGTGGCAAGAATGGGTGGTTCAAGGCATTTAAAATCTCTAGCTGCACCGGAATTTTGGCCTATTCTGAGGAAAGAATATAAGTGGACAGTAAAACCGAGTCCTGGCCCACACCCTCTTGAACGCTGTCTACCACTACTTATATTAGTTCGCGATATCTTTAAATACGCTAAAACAGGAAAAGAGGCTAGGAGGCTTATAGGGGAGGGACATTTTAAAGTTGATGGAAGAGTCGTGAGAAACTACAAGTTTCCAGTGGGATTAATGGACGTGATCGAGATTACTGGCGTTAACGAGATTTATAGAATTCTACCAACACCTGTTAAGGTTCTCTGGCCTTACAAAATACCAAGGGAAGAAGCCGAGCTCAAGCCTTGCCAGATCATTAATAAGACAACTGTTAAGGGTGGGCATATACAGCTCAATTTACACGATGGTAGAAATGTTATAGTGAAAGTAGCTGATCCTCGTAATCCCGTAGAGGACATTTATGAGACTTTAGGTACCGTAGTAATTTCATTGAGAGATAATGCTATAGTTAACTACATTCCACTAAAAGAGGGGGTTATTGCTATTGTTTATGGAGGTAGAAATGTAGGACGTGTAGGTAGGATAGTGGAGATAATTCCTAGTGCTCTTAAGAGGAGGAAGTATATAGTAACATTAGAGGATAATGCAGGTAGGAGATTTCAAACAAGTCTAGAATACGTGTTTCCTATAGGCATAGATAAGCCGGTAATAACGCTATATGAAGGTGCGTGGTAGTGCTTATGCTAACGCCCGAAGTAGAGAGCAGGATCCTCGAGAAGTGGGATAGTAATCCGATGTTAAGACCTAGAATAGTCAAGGTAACTGTAAATGTTAGTATAAGCCCAGATTTTGAGCGATTAAAGAAAATAGCTGGTGTACTAGAAGAGATTACGGAGCAGAAACCGTCATTTAGAAGAGCTAAGAGAACTATTAGAGAATTTGGTGTGAAAAAAGGTGATTACATAGCTACTGTAGTTACTCTAAGAGGTAAACGCGCAGTAGAGTTTTTAAAGAAAGCTCTAGAAGCAGTCGGCTACAGAATTAAAACGAGTAGTTTTGATGAACATGGCAACGTGTGTTTTGGTATCAAAGAACACATACACATGCCTGGAGTGAAGTATGATCCCGAGATAGGAATTTTTGGTATGGATGTTTGTATTACTATTGAGAGACCTGGTTATAGGGTTATGCGTAGAAGGCGCTGTAAATCTAGTATTCCAAAGAGACACAGAGTAACAAAATTAGAAGCTATGGTTTTACTTAAAAGCCTCTTTGGAGTTGAAATTATTGAATAAAAAGGTGTGCTTATGGCTAAGTTTAAACCACCAAAACAATACAAGCATGGTCGTGGAGTTCAGGAGTGTAGGAGATGTGGTTCTCGAGACGCTGTTATACAAGCTTACGGTATCTACCTATGTAGACAGTGTTTTAGGGAAGTTGCTACTATTATTGGATTTAGAAAATACAGTTAAAGAGGCTGTATTTATGGTAGCAATGGATCCTCTTGCAAATACCCTCGCAGCTATATATAATGCTGAGATGAGGGCTAAGAAAGAGGTTGTAACGTGGCCAGCCTCTAAGCTCATATTAAATGTACTTAAAGTTCTACAGAGAGAGGGATATATTGGCGAATTTGAATACATAGATGATGGCAGATGGGGTAAAATTAAGATACAATTACTTGGTAGGATAAACAAAATAGGAGTTATAAAACCTAGATTCTCAGCTAAATACGAGGACTTAGTAAATCCACCAAGTTGGTTAAAGAAGTACCTACCGGCATATAATATTGGTATTTTAGTTATCTCTACATCACAAGGCGTAATGTCTCATAGAGAGGCTGTAGAAAAGAGGATTGGCGGCGTGCTTCTAGCGTATTGTTACTAGGTGGTAATTAAGGTGATTGAAAATGCCTAAAGCAATACATGTAGAAGAGCGTGTCCTCATACCTGAAGGTGTTAAAGTTCACGTTGAGAATTTAAAAATTCGCGTTGAAGGACCAAAAGGCGCTTTAGAAAAAGACTTTTCACACATACGAGGAGTTCACATATCTGTTAAAGATAATGAAGTTGTTATAGAAGCCTACCTCGCTAATAGAAGAGTTAAAGCTCTTGTTGGGACAATAGCTTCTCATATAGAAAACATGATCATCGGTGTTAGCAGAGGCTTCAGGTACAAGTTAAAGATCGTATACTCGCACTTCCCTGTAACAGTTGTTGTTGATAAAGAGAAAAGTGTTGTTAAAATAAAGAACTTTCTCGGCGAAAAGGCTGACCGCGTCGCTAAGATCTACGGTAACGTAGATGTACGTGTAGAAGGCGATGATGTTATCATTGAGGGTATTAATATAGAAGAAGTCGGCTTAACGGCAGCTTCTATAGAGAGGGCTACACGTGTAAGAGAACGTGATAGAAGAGTCTTTGTAGATGGCATATATATTTATGAGAGAGGAGTTATTGGTGGATAGTATGAGTGCTGAGAGAGACTTAAAATACTACTTAAAGCTACGTGAGAAAATAAAACAAAAAATGCCTAAATTTCTGAGACATCTATGGTGGAAGAAGCCGAAATTTAAAAATGATCCTAAGTGGCGTAAGCCTAAGGGAATTGATAACAAGATGAGACTTCAACTAAAAGGTTATCCGCCAATAGTCAAGGTAGGATATAGAGTACCAGTTAAAGTTAGAGGTCTCCACCCATGTGGGCTTAAACCTATTGTAGTTTACAGTGTAAAAGAGCTTGATAACTATAAGCCTAGTGAACATATAGTTTATATTGGGAGTAATGTTAGTTTAAAAAACGCTATTTTAATATATAAAAAAGCTGTTGAGAAGGGCTTTAAAGTAGCTAATCCACCTAAGATAGCTGAGATGCCATAGAGGTGTTTAGGAATTGACTGATCTAACGCTACAAAAGAGACTTGCAGCAGAAATACTCGGCGTGGGAGTTTCAAGAATTAAAATAGATCCTACTAGGATAAGTGATGTGTCACAGGCGGTTACAAGAGAAGATGTAAAAAAGCTTATCAACGAGGGCGCGATCTCGGTTGAGCTAGAACACGGTATAGCTGGACATGCGTCGAGAGTTAGACATAAAAAGCGAGTAAAGGGTGGAAGGAGAGGTTATGGTAAACGTAAGGGTAGTAAACATGCACGTGGAGACCCTAAAGAGACCTGGATAGGTAAGATAAGAAAGATAAGGCTATATTTAAGGTACTTAAGAGATCACGGGATTATAGAGAGGAAGACATATAGACGCCTTTACATGCTAGCTAAAGGTGGATATTTTACTTCTCTTTCATCACTAAAACTCTACTTAAAAGAACATGGCTTAATGAAAGAGACAGAGAGGTGAATTCATGGCGAGAGGCCCTAAGTACAAGGTTCCACGTAGAAGGAGGCGTGAAGGGAAGACAAACTACTATAAACGCTACGTAATGGTCCTTTCAGGTCATCCAAGATTTATTGTGAGAAAGACTTTGAATTACATATGGGTTCAAGTAGTAGTTGCTAAGCCTGAGGGAGATCATGTAATTGCAGCAGCACACTCAAGAGAACTTTTTACAAAATTTGGATGGAAAGGTGGGATGGCAAATACTCCGGCTGCCTACTTAACAGGTCTTCTTGCAGCTTTGAGAGCATTAGAAAAGAACATAACATACGCCGTGCCAGATATAGGGCTTCAGAGACCTGTGAAAGGGGGAATAGTGTTTGCCGCAATTAAAGCAGCTAATGATATAGGTCTTAAAGTACCTATGAGTGAGGAGGTAGCTCCCTCGCTAGATAGGATCCGCGGTATACACATAGCAGAGTATGCTAGGATGCTTAAAGAAAAAAACTTAGTTAAAATTAGGTTTTCAAAGTATTTTGAGAGAAATTTAGACCCGGAAAATTTGCCAGCACACTTTGAGGAGGTTAAAAATGCTATTCTAGCTTCTTATAGCTCTAAAATAAGTATTAAAGGCGTTGAGGCGATGTAGCTATGTCTTATACGATCATGCCGGCAATAGATAAGGCTGCCCTAGAAAAGTGGGTTCCACGCACGAGGACGGGAAAACTAGTATTAGAGGGTAAGATAACTAGTTTAAATGAAATTTTCAGTAGAAATCTGCCACTTTTGGAGCCCGAGATTGTTGATTACCTCTTACCGAATTTGAAGTATGCTAGGATAGATGTAAAAATCGTGCAGAAAATGACTGATGCTGGTAGGAGAAGTAAGTTTCAAGTAGTGGTCATAGTTGGTGATGAGAATAGCTATGTAGGTATAGGTACGGGTAAAGCTCGTCAATATACAGAGGCTTTAACAAAAGCTCTTAGAGATGCAAAGCTGAATATTAAACCTATTAGGAGAGGGTGTGGAAGCTGGGAGTGTAAGTGTGGAGAACCTCACTCAGTACCCTTCATAGTTATAGGCTCTTCGGGGAGTGTGAAAATAACACTTAAACCAGCCCCTAAAGGTACAGGCCTTGTCGCAGGAGATGTAGCTAAAGTAGTACTTAGACTAGCTGGTATAAAAGACGTGTGGACGCAGACTCTTGGTGAAACTAGAACTACGTTAAATTTCGCAAAAGCTGCTGTAAATGCATTACATAATACCTACAAATTCGTAACACCAATAGACTGGGTGAAGACATAACTGGTGTTAAGCTATGAGCTCCCAGGAGAGCTATATACCAGTATACGCTATTATTAGGGTTCGTGGTACTGTAAACTGCCCATGTGATGTTAACTACGTATTGAAACTACTTCGCCTACATAAAAAATACCACTGCACACTCTACCCAGCTATTTTACCAGGATTAAAGAACATGTTGTTAAAGGCGTCAGGCTGGATTACCTGGGGTGAAGTGGATAAAGAGACACTGGTATTACTATTAAAAGAGCGCGGAAGAGTACCTGGCAATAGAAAACTAACAGATGAATATGTAGATAGGCATTTCGCTAAGTATGGTATTAGAGGCGGTATACCAGCACTTGCAGATGCTATTCTACAAGGCAAAATATATTTTCACAAAGTAGAACACTTGATAAAACCGGTATTTAGATTACATCCTCCACGCGGTGGATTTAAGGGGACAATAAAAAAGCCATATAGTCAAGGTGGAGAACTAGGATATCGTGGACCTGCAATAAACGACCTTATAATAAGAATGATCTAGGTGAACTTGTGTGGTTATGAGGAGAAGAAAAAAGAAAAGTCGTAGATTACGAGGCAGAACAAGAACAATGGGTTGGGGTAGAGTAGGACAGCACAGAAAGAGTGGCTCGAGAGGTGGTTTTGGTGCTGTTGGTTTTCACAAGCATAAATGGACGTGGACAATAAAACACGCACCAGAGTGGTATGGTAAACACGGCTTTACCAGTCCAAGCCAGTTGAGAAGATATGTGAAAACTATTAATGTCGGTGTACTTAACGAGTTAGCTCTTCAAGCGATCTCGCGAAACGAGGCTTTAAGAGAGGGTGAATTAATCGTTATTAACACTACAGAGATGGGGTACGATAAGGTTCTCGGACATGGCGAGGTAACCCTACCATTAAAGATCATTGCTAAGAGCGTTTCGAAAAGAGCTAAAGAGAAAATCGAGAAATGTGGAGGCATAGTTGTCTTAGTTAATAAATAAAACTAATTATTCACCCCAAGTCCCCGGAAAAAGCGGTGGTAATAGGCCGAAGATCTGGCTTGGGATTAAATTCCCAAGACAGGTAGGTGTAATCTCAGACATCCCCGCCTTAGTAAGAACCCTTGTCCTTTAAGGCGAGAGGAGGTCGGTTAAAAATTATAATGCAAGTAGTGAGTGAGCAGCGTAGTCAGCTCACTGGAGAAACTATTTTAAGCTGATAACCAAATACAACTTAACGTGACTAGTTTAAATCTACACACGTTTATCTAGTGGATCAGCGAAGATGAGGGTGGTATTTTGGGAATACTCTCAGCTATGGCTACTATAGCTAAGTACATACCCACGGTGCCTAAGCCTAAGAGAAGACCCGGCCTCGTAGAGAGACTAGTATGGACTTTTCTCGCACTATTAGTGTATTTGTTAATGTCGCACACACCTCTATACGGTATACAAGTAACAGGTCCTGAGCAGTTCTTGCTCATACAGGTTATTTTCGCAGCTCACAGTGGCACATTAATGGAGCTAGGTATAGGTCCTATAGTCACAGCTGGTCTTATAATGCAAATTCTCGTTGGAGCAAAACTTGTCGAAATAGACCTCACTGACTCGGAGGAGCGTAAGGTGTTTACTATGGCCCAGAAAACTGTTGCACTAATACTAGCTGCATTTCAGGCTTCTATGTATACTCTTGCGTGTAGATACTGGAACTTTGTTGGTAATCCCATTACTCACTGTACAGCAGGATGGCATATTAGAGTAGCTGTAACAATGCAGTTATTTTTAGCAACATTTCTCATAATGGTTCTTGACGAGATGGTTCAAAAAGGCTGGGGCATAGGATCAGGTGTCTCGCTATTTATTCTAGCCGGTGTAGCTACGACAATATTCTGGAATATATTTAGTCCACTAAAAGTTCAAGGAGAGTATATAGGATTTATACCATACACTATAAGCGTAGTAACAGCTAATGGTGATTTAACGAGCATAATCATGAGATCTGGTGGTAGAGACCTCGTAGGGCTTATAGCAACTTTAATTATTACTATATTACTCATTTATCTCAGTAGTATGAGAGTAGAGATACCAATTACATCACCTCGACTCTACACAATTAAGAGTAGAGTGCCTTTACAATTCCTATATGTCACTAACATACCAGTACTATTCATAGGTATTCTGTACTCTAATGTAATAGTATTTGCAACGCTTATTAGGAGGTATCTGAGTGTATTTCTGCCAGCCCAGATAGCCGACTTCTTAGTTAAGTACGACGAGCAGGGGAGAGTTATAGGTGGATTAGCTTACTACTTATCGAGTCCTCACGGTATTATAAGTGCTATGTATGATCCAGGGCACACTATCATCTACAGCATACTTGTAATAGTTTTTGCTATTATATTTGGATTAATGTGGGTTGAAGTAGCAGGGTTAAACCCCTCAGCTCAGGCACAACAACTCATAAGTAGTGGTTTCGAGGTGCCTGGACTTAGACGTAATCCCAAGATCCTAGAACAGGTACTTGCAAAGTATATTTATCCACTAACAGTACTTTCATCAATAATTGTAGCGTTAATTGCAATTGTAGCCGATATTCTGGGAGCTTATGGTACTGGCATGGGTTTACTACTAGCTATAGGTATACTTCAACAGTATTATACTGCAATAGCCTATGAGAGGACTCTTGAAGCCTACCCGCTACTAAAGAAAATTGTTGGAGAGTAAGGTATGTTAACTATTTTAATAGTCGCATGTATATTGCTCCTCACACTTATATATGTTGTAGTAGTTAGAGCATTAAAGAAAACTAGATTTTACATTCAAGTACGTGCTTTACAACAACAATTAGCAAGAGCACCCCAGGATATCAGGTCTAAGGGAGATATTAGGAGATATAGAAAACTCAAACCCTATATTAAGTATTTTCGTAGGAAGGCACTGACACTCACATTAATATACTCAGCTGTATTCTTAGTAATCTATACTGGAGGTTTACTAATAGCTTGGTTTGTTTCAAGCGCTACGGGAAAGTTCTACGTCATATCACCGATTGGAATACCATTTCTAAGTGGTTTTAGCAGAGATTTAGGATATTTTATTATTCCAACCCACGTGATCGTTTTAGTGGTGTTTGCCGGAGTATTCTACATTATTACAAGAGAAGTTAAGTTAAAAATAGAGTGAACATATTTAAGCGTCTTCGCGTGAAAATATGAGCGGCGTTAGGGTGCTTGGCTATGCCTCGTCCAATGTACCGGTCAAGGAGTTGGAGAAAAGTTAAGAAAACTACTCCTAGAGGAGAGCTGGTAGTACATTATGAGAAAAGACGTCCTGGAAAAGCGCGCTGTGCTATTTGTGGTAAAGAGCTACACGGTGTCCCAACACTTAGACCTTATCGGCTCAGTAAATTAGCTAAGACTATGAAAAGACCTGAGAGAATATATGGGGGTGTAGTATGTCCAACATGTCTCGCTAGAGGCCTGAGAGAAGCCGTACGTGCCTCTTTACACGTAACTACTAGTAAGCCCACATCTCTTCCTCTCTAAGAGGTTTTTAATCCTAGGTGTAGAGAGCTGTGAGAGTAGTTATTAGTGGTCCTCCGGGTAGTGGTAAGACTACACAGGCTAAGCTCGTGGCGGAGTATTTTAAGTTAAAGTATTTCTCTGCTGGTAGAATATTTCGGGAAATTGCAATTAAACGTGGTGTGGGAGTTGAAGAGCTGAGTGTAGCTGCTAGTAGAGATCCTAGTATAGACATCGAAGTTGACAGGAGAACATTTGAAGTCGTGCATGAAGATAACATTGTTATAGACGCGCATCTAGGGGCATGGATTGTTAGCGATCTCGTGGATGTTAGAGTATACGTAACAGCCCCTTTCACGCTCAGAGTTCTTAGAATTGCAGCACGGGACAATATACCTGTTGATAAAGCTCTCAGAGAAACTCTAATAAGAGAGGTTACTCAGAAAAAACGCTTCAAAGAGTTCTACGGTATAGATATAGATGATTTATCTATATTTGACGTTGTCGTGAACACGAAGAATATTGATGCTAGAAAAGCCTTTGATATCTTAAAGAGAGTTATAGAGAATAGTCTTTAAAAACACAGCAAATTATTTTCAAAGTATAGTTAGAGCTAGGTGTGCTTACAATGCCAGCTATAGAAATAGGTAGAATCTGCGTTAAGGTAACTGGTAGAGAAGCTGGGAGAAAGTGTATTATAGTCGACATAATAGACGAGAATTTTGTCCTCGTAACAGGTCCTAAACAACTATCTGGTGTTAAAAGACGTAGAGTAAACATAAAACACATTGAGCCAACAGATAAGGTCATAGAGATTCCTAGAGGAGCTAGTGATGAGGAAGTATTAAAAGCGCTGGAAACGAACAATCTAGTAGAGTACATGAAGGAAGTAGTAAAGCCAAAACTCAGCAAATTGTAATATTGTCGTCAGAGCGGCAATTAGAAGAGTGTGAGCGAGAAGACTATAAAGACTATTTACTCATTTGGGTCATTAACGAGTAGTATGTGTCTCTGAGTAAGTAAAGATCTCTAGACCTGTTGTTAAGTTCATGTCTATCAGGGTGGTAAAGGAATAAACAAAGATTTTTAACTATAGGAACGAGTTAAAGGACGATGGGAAGCTGTGATTAATCTTAAATTAATTGTAAATATTTATGAATAACTGTAAATACATGGATTAATTGCTCTCCGTGATTACTATTACTTCTGCTTTTTACTCTGTGATATTTTTCTTCTCTTTGGTATTCCTTGGGAGGGTGGGTAGCAGTTTTTGAAGTAGAGGTTTTTATAGGTATGTGTGGGTCTTTTTGTTTTAGTGAACAGAAGTAGAACGATACTGTGAACCTAGCCGGGAAATTAGATGTGGGGGGTTGTGTCGTGGGCCTTTCGAAGGGTGC
>CAZMCE010000004.1:0-30709 GCA_964564855.1 uncultured Thermosphaera sp.
TTTCCCACTCTACGTATAAAGTTCTAGTATTTTTACTGGTCTCTTCTCTCTAATAGACTTGTAAGCTGCTAAGACAACTTCAAGTGCTCTTAGACCATCAATACCGCTAGCTCTAGGTTTCTCATCTCTCTCTACTACACTTAAGAAATCCTCTATCATGTTTCTATCAGCATCTGGACCATAATACACCCATTTAAACCCCTTCTCATCAGCTACACTAATATTCTGATTAAACGCGTTAAGAAAAATTGCGCCTCTCTCGCCGATAATGTGCATATATACATCACCCCAAGTAGGCCAGTTTACTGGTCTACTCCAACTACAATCAATTGAGAACACTGCACCATTTCTCAGCCTACCTAGTAGAATAGCGTTATCTTCTACTCTAAGTTCTGGGTAAATATTCCTACCTGTAAATGCTAGGACTTCCTCGAACTCCTCACCAGTATACCACCTAATTAAATCTGCTACATGCACTACATGATCCATTATAGCACCTCCACCGGCAAGTTCTGGGTCTATAAACCATTCAAAAGGACATTTACCGTGATTAGTTGACGTTATTGAATATATCTTGCCTAGCTCTCTAATTCTCATTAATACATAGTGTGAAGCATCATGATATCTCATGACAAAAGCTACTTGAAGCTTAACACCACGCCTACTAGCTGTTTTAACCATTAACTCGGCATCTTCAAGTCTCGTAGCAATAGGCTTCTCTACGAGGACATGAATGCCCCTATCTAGTAGTGGAATAGTATATTTAACATGTTTAGCGTTCTCAGAGGCTACAATAGCTACATCAACACCCCCCTCTTCTAAAAGCCTATTAAAATCCCCGTAAACTCTCTTAGGCTTATAGAGCTCTGATACTCTTCTCAATCTCTCTAAATTATCATCGTAAATAGCTTCAAGGACAACTTTACCCTCAGCTTCTAACTCTTTAACAACTCTAGCATAGCTGTAAGCATGCATATGTGCAAATGAAACCATAACTACTCTAAACACCCTACTCATACTACACCACCTCGGAGATCTTTACAACAGCGTTCTTTTCACTACTCTCAAGTACAGCTAGTGCTACTTGAAGAGCCTTTACAGCCTCCCAGGGATCTATTGGTGGCTTAACATCACGATCGATCCACTCCGCGAAAGCCTTCAACTGCTCCACATAAGCTCTGATCTCTAATGGCGCCGTAGACTCCGCTACTCCATTTCTGTAAATAGTAATTGTCTGTGTAGTTCTATTATCAACTGTTAGTAATCCCTTAGACCCAGCTATTTCGAGGTAAGTTGTAAAGGGATATCCTCGTGGAAACGCCCAAGAAGCCTCTAGATACGCTATTGCACTACTCTTAAACTTTAAGAGTGCTGCAGAGTGATCGGGACTATCAACAGTGTTGCCAGTTACTCTTAACTTCACACCATAAACCTCCTCTACATCTCCTAAAATCCAAATAGAGTAATCTATGTCGTGGATCATGAGATCTACTGTTACACCACCACTAAACTCCATAAACTTATGCCACATTTTACCTGGAAATAAGGAGAGTCTATATGCTCTTACAACTCTAGGCTCACCTATAGTTCCGGATAATATAAGCTCTCTGACTTTAACATATTCAGGCCAAAATCTTAAACAATGAGCTACTAGGAGCTTTACACCAGCCTTTTCACACTCTTTTACAATTTCAACAGCATCTTTTAATCTAAGAGCTACGGGTTTTTCAAGTAGAATATGCTTACCTGCTCTTGCAGCTTCAACTGCAATTGTCTTATGGGTGTAATTTGGCGTAGCTATTATAACAGCATCTACATCGCTCCTCTGAACAATAGATCTCCAGTCATCAGTAGCCTCTGGAACACTGTACTCTAAAGCAGCGATCTTAGCATTTTCAATACTTTTTGAAAACACCACTTTTACTTCAAACCTACTACTTAGAATTTTCAGAGATGGTAAGTGAGCAAATTTTACAATAAACCCCGCACCAATCACACCAACTCTTATTTTACCAGCCAAAACATCACACCTAAAAATCTCACCCAACTAGTAGCTCTAGCTGTTAAAAACTTTTAAAAACTTTAAAATCTCTTTGCACTTATCTCCATGCTCATAGAGGAGTTAGACATGAAAGTCATTAAGAACTGGGTTATTTGCGGTCCTTTTCCTTACGGTAATCTCTTAAGTGAAGCTTTTGAGTCTTTTTACGTAGATTACCTTGAGAGTATTGGAGGTGAGAGTAGAGCTGTACTGAAACCAGGTTTAAGTATAAATGAAGCTAAATGCACTGAGATCTTAGTAGGAGAGGATGGCTATGTAGACTTCGTCAAGATCTATGGTGAATTTTTTGAGAAGTTCTGGAGATTAAAATATGGTGTAGCCTACGCTTACACAGAGATCGAAGTTGAAAAGGAGAATACGTATGTATTTTTAATTGGTAGTGAAGACTACATTACTATTTACGTCAATGGGGAACACTTGTTCACATCACATATAGCTAAGAAGTACTCAGATTCCTACTATGCTGTTCCAGTAAAATTAATGAGAGGTAATAATAAAGTTCTCGTAAAAGTAGGTAGACTTGCAGGTAAGTGGGGCTTTTCACTAAAATTAGACTACACAAATGTACCAGTATATGTAAATAGAGAGAGAAACATTTTACCCGAGCCTCCGAGAGGCTTACACGTAGCTGAGTGGATAGGGCTTCAAGTTTTAGCTTTAAGAGATGTAAAGTTTAAAGTTAAGTGTGTTGAGAATGAGATGTGGTATCCTTGTGAATCAGAATTAGTAATGCTCTATGCTGGTGAGAGGGTACAAATACCACTTTTCATTATGAGTAAGAAGCCTCTGGAGTCTAGTAGTGTTCTCCGAGTTATCTTTGAAATCGAGGATTTTGGAGTATATACACTTGATCTTGAGATTAAACCTAGTAGTGAACTACTACATAGAGTTCACACATACCGCTCTAAGTATGATGGAAGTGTACATAGATATGGTGTAAAAATACCTGTTAATTACGATTCCTCGAAAAAGTATCCGGTAGTTATTATTTTACATGGTTTCAAGGGTATATCAATGTATACTTTTGTCTATGGAGATAAAGACTGGTGCATCTCTATTGCACCAACAGCTAGAGATGGTGAGGTTAATTATAGAGAAATTGGGCTTTTAGAAGTTCTCGAGGTTCTTGAAGATGTTAAGAAAAGATATCTTATAGATGAAGATAGAGTTCACTTAACAGGGCACTCTATGGGTGGTTATGGAGCGTGGTATATTGGCGTGAAAAGACCTGATATCTTTGCTTCAATAGCACCACATTCTAGTAGAGGTAATTTGATTAATACGGTTAAAGCCCTACTAAGATACCCCGGATGGGAGGGTGTAGCAAAGCTAGTTGATAAGTATAATCCAGCTGTCTACGTGAAGAACCTTATTGAAACGCCTGTATACATTGCACACGGCTCTGAAGATAATATTGTACCTGTTGAGTACTCAAGAGAGATGTCTAGATTACTAGACTTGTTAGGCTACAAGTACGTATACGAGGAGATTAAGGGTAAACAGCACTGGTGGGGTGTTTATAACCCAGGATCTTACTATGGAGCAGAGGCTATTGATAGACCTCAACTAGATGACTTCTTGAAGAGTACTAAGCGTAAATATCCTAAACGTGTTATTGCAGTAGTTGATGATATACGGTTTAACAAGTACTGGTGGATTACTATTAGAGCTTTAACGTATGAGGAGATAGGCTATGTAGACGTGGAGATTTTGGGGCCTCATGATGTTAGAGTAAATGCGCTTCGCGGTGTAGCTGGTTTTAGCCTAAATTTTGAGGATCTATGTAGCAGAGGGATATTAGACTGCAAGAGATCTGTGAGTGTTTTCGTAGATAATAGCGTAATTAGATTACCGCCGCAGGTTCTCTTAAGAGATCTCATCTTCCTGGTTGAAGACTCAAAGAGATTTTGTGCACGAAGTGGAGATTTTGAGATATGTTCTAGTGGAGAGTTAAGAGTAGGTGTGAGTAGATCTAGGAGAAAGCTTAATAAAAATGTCCTCTCAGGCCCCTTCATGGATGTGTTTAATGGCAGAGTTGCCGTAGTACCGTGTAGTGATCAGAAGTTTAGAGATGTATGCTTTAAGGCAGCTCTACATTTACAGTACTGGTGGCTTGACTATGCTAATGGTATTATTAAGCTTTATAGTGATAGAGAATTTCTTAGTTACAATTTACACGGGGAGTACAATGTAATAGCTATAGGTGGGCCTGAAATAAATAAGTATGTGGAGCTAGTGTCTAGTGATATTAAGCCGGTTAGGATTAATGGGGAGTGTATTGTAGTGAGAGGTAAGAAATATTGTGGTAAGGAGTTTGGAGTAGCATTTATTTATCCAAATTCACTAGTAGAATTTGAAAAGTACATTGCTGTTATTGGTTCAAATACTTGGGACCCCATACTCGCAGCTATGAGATTAGAGTACATGCTTATACCAGATTACATTGTCTATAATTCTAAGAGTATTGGAGTTAAACTAGAGGGTGTTGTTGAATCTGGTTTCTTCGATGTAAACTGGGAGTAATTGGGGTGTTCTAATTGAAATTTCTAGTTGCTGATGTAGGGAAGAGTAAGACAGCTGTAATGATATTAGATGAGAAGTTAAATGTGTATTGTAGTGTAATTAGTGGACCTGGTGACATTTCTCTTGAAGACATATTAATTTTACGTAATATTAGCAAGGCTATATCTGAATGTCTTAGTAATGCTAGCTTAGTGTTCAGCGATCTTGACTTAGCTGTCTTTACATGGGCTGGATTAGACACAAAAAGAGACTATGAGATAGCGTGGGGTTTTATTGAAAGATTAGGGTATCAGCGAGGTAAAGTGATCCTGGAGCATGACGCTGTAACAGCTTACTATGCTGTTACGTGGGGTGAACCCGGTATAGCTGTAATTGCAGGTACTGGTGCTATAGCTTATGGTGTAAACAGGAGTGGGGAGTGTGCAAGATCTAGTGGTTGGGGGTGGATTATAGGTGATGAAGGAGGTGGAATATGGATAGCTCTTCAAGCATTAAATATTGCAGCAAGAGCTTATGATGGTAGAAGACCCTATACTACTCTCATTGAGAAGATTAAAGAGTACTTTGGAGTAGAGGACTTACTAGATATTGTAACACCTATTTACAGGGTTAAACCTCTTGATATTAGCAGAATAGCTGGCATTGCAAAGATCGTTGATGATGAGGCTGAACGAGGCGATCTAGTTGCGAGAGATATCCTCACAAGAGCTGGGCAAGAATTAGCACTAGCAGCTTATAGTGTTGCTAAGAAACTTAACATGATAGACGATGACATTATTGTTGGCGGTGTAGGAAGTGTTTTTGCGTCAAATACTGTTAGATTGGTGTTTGAACGTGAGGTTAAAACATTATTGCCAAGAGCCAGGTTAGTAGAGCCTCTCATAGGTTATAAGGTACTAATAGGATCTATTATCATTGCTCTTAGAAAATTAGGATTTAAAATTAATAAGACTCTCGTAGAGTTAATCATGAGGAGTATAGAGGAAGGTGAGAAGAAAGCTAAATTACTAGTCTAAAATCACTAGTACTCGTAGAGTGGAATTGTTAAAGGAATATTTATAAGGTCTAAATTGCTAAAAATCATCTAAGAAGGTGAGGCTATGAGTACTATTAGAACTATTATTGGAGCTCTACTCTTAATATCCATTCTCTTAGTTATTCTCACAGTATTTCCACACACACCACCATCACCTGGAATAGCATTAGCTCAGGAATTACCCAGAGAAAAGACACTCTACATAGTAGGTGTAACTGCTGCATTCGGAGACTCTTTTAATCCATTTACAGCTACAGCTCCTGGTGTAGACCTCGTACTACCACCACTCTCCACATTTAACTTTATCTTAGATGCGTGGTTCCCTATAGTTGCTAACTACACATGGGAGAATGACACTGTGTTAGTAATAAAGATCTTTCCTGAGGCTAAGTGGCATGATGGAACACCAGTTACAAGTGATGACGTGATATTTACATTTAGAGATGCATTCTTGACAATATGTAATATTACAAGATACTGGTGGTGTGGCTACTATCCACGTACCTGGATTAACTGGGAGAGAGTAGATGATAAGGCAGTAAAGTTGTATATTAATAGTACTCTTATAAGAGCTTATAGAACTATACCATGGGTCTTCGCGTCTTGGGTTAGACTTGCACCAGCACATATATTTAGAACACTAGATAATAAGACATGGCATACTGAGAAGTTTAGAGACCCAGCTAAGGGCTGGCCAGTTGGCTGTGGACCTTATAAGTTAAAGTACTTTGACCCAGCAATGATTATTTATGAGAGAGTAGATGACTGGTGGGGTTGGAAATACGTTAAAGAACATGGAGTAAAGTTTGGAGTATTAAAGCCTGATGAGCCCTACCCAACAGATAACTATCCACCAAAGTACATTGTGTGGAGAGCTGTTGCTAGTGCTGATATAGCTAGAGCGCTACTAATTGCCGGTGAAGCTGATATTGCAGCCACAGTTGTTCCTGGTCTTGACGCGTATGTTAAGTTTGGCCTTGGAGCTTGGTATGATAAATCTCCATGGTACCATCCATATGCTGCCTGGACTGTATATATACAGCACATACCACCAATAACAATACCGGAAGTTAAGAGAGCTGTGTTCCTAGCTATTAATAGAGAGGCTATAGCTTCAAGAGTGCTATTTGGCTTTGCAACACCACCTGACGAGCCAGTAGGCTTCCCACCGATAGAAGTTTATAGGACTGCACCATACTATAACAAGACGTGGGTTATTGAAAAGTTTACTGAGATTTATGGTTTATCATGGCCTTTAAACTACACTCGTGCTAAGGAGATCGCTAGGGATCTCTTAAGTCGAGCTGAAATTAACGGCACAAAGCTCTTTACATGGGATACTACCAAGAAGAGATTTGTATGGGCTACGGATATAACACTCTCAGTACCAGGCTACACAGCATCGTTTAAAGCAGGTGATGTATTAAAGTTAACGTTTATTACTGGTAGTGTGCCAAGTCCCGACGATGCTGCCGTAATAGACCAGTTAAGAAGAGACCTCGCAGATGTTGGTATAGAGCTTGAAGTCTACTTAAGCCCAGAGTCTTGGAAAGAATTTAACGTGTTCTGTAAAGGACACTTGCATATAGCATCATATTTCATAGTCTGGACACTAGGTCCGGCCGCGCGTGCTATACCGGGACAACTAGGCTATGTAGACCCCATGTATAATGAGACACACACAGTTGCAGAGGCAGCTCCATGTGGAGCACCTACACCAGGATGGAATCCTGGTAGATATGGTAGTACTAAAGAACCACATCACATACAATTCTCACAGCTACTCTTAAATCTCACATACACACCAATAACAGACGTAGAGGGTAATAAGAGAATTATATGGCAGCTACTAGAAATATTCCTCTACGATCCACCATTTATATCAATAGCTGGTATACCTATAGGTGTAACTTACAGCACACAATACTGGACTGGGTTCCCAACATATAAAAACCCATATGCTACACCATGGTACGACTTTACAGCTAGAAGTGGTTATTTCACATACCTATTATTAAAACCAGTTCCAAGACCACCAACAGTAACAACTATAATAACAACTATTACAGAGACCCATGTAACAACAACAACATTTGTAACAACACTACCTACAGGTGAAACTGTAACGGTAACCTCACCAGTAACAATCACGACTGAGAGACCTGTGACACTAACCTCACCAGTAGAAGTTACACCTCCATGGACCTACCCATTAATAGGCGTACTGGTAATTATCATAGTAGCAGTAGGAGTATTGCTAGTAAAGAGGAAATAATCTCACATTATTTTTTAATAAATTCCCTCCTATTTCTCTTATACCTTACTTTCTAATTAAATGTTTTGTGCTTATTATCTTATGTTGAAGAGTTTCTTAGCATTATATAGTAGTATTTTATACTTTTTACTTTCTTCTATATCTGAGTAGAGTACTTTGTAGAGTATGGACTTTAAGTATGTTAGTGGTGTTTTAGATGCGAAAATGACTAGATCCTCTCCTATACTATCTACTAATAGTTTAACATAGTCATACATAGGACCATACACATCATTACTTGAAACATCAATATACACTGAAAACTTGCTAATTTCACTAGATAGTTCTGAAAGTATTTTGAATGGAAATGATATAAAAGCTACTTTTAATTCTTCACGAGTATTTCTGAGCAGCTCAAAGAACGCCTTAACCTTCTCACTACTAAGAGCATATCTAAATCTATAAGCTCTGTGCATTTCGCGAGGATCCTCTAGATAACCTAGAATAATTACTGGTAAATTAGCCTCACTAGCAGTCCTCACTATGTGTATAACTCTCCTAGATGAAATGTTAAAGCCTTGATATAGTGGTGATATAACTACTGCTCTATAATGAGAGCTCAGCTCCTTAATCTCACTAATATTACTTATATAAAATGGATTTATACCTGCTAGTAAATGTACTCTTAGTCTACCTCTATTTAGCTGGGTTTTCACCACCTCTTCAAGGAGCTCTCTATTACCCTCATTAAAATTCCTATAGAAGAGTGCTCCAAAACTCACAGTGAAAATATCTGTAAAGCCCTCTTTTTCAAGAATACCGGTAATATTCTTTAAACTCGCCCTAATTCTTCTAAAAGGGTAGTGGCCTGTGAGTGTAAAGGCATCAATCACTCCTTAAACACCCTTAAAGCGCTCTCTCTATAAATCATAATCTTTACATCTTCATCTAACTCTGCAGATTCAACTCTCCCTACTGCTTGAGCATAAAGATTATCACTTGCAAAGAGAACTCTCTCAGGGCCGAGAAGCCTCACAGCCTTTTCTAAGACACCGGAATCCTGAACACTACCACCAATATCAATATATACATTATTCACATCTCTAATAGTCTCTAAAGCATATTCCCAGTCACCACCGCCAGTTATGTGCGACATGATGATCCTTGCAGAAGGCCACTTCTTAGCGAGAGCTTTAACATCTAGTGGCGTGTTTTCCCGAGGTCGATCATGTGGATATAACCTATGAGCTGTGTGTATTAGTACTGGAACATCATATTCTAGTGCAAGCCTCATTAAGGGCTCAGCTACTCTTCCACGAAGTTTCACAGATCTGTAAACTTCACCAATACCACTAAAACCTTTTTTCAACAATTTCTCAGCTAAATCTACATCTTGATGATTAAGAGGATTAATAAACGCCATACCTCTTAAGTAAGGCTTAGAATTACAAAGCTCTAAGACCTTCATATTACCTTTCAATACATCTTCGTGAGGAGGGTTTAGAGATCCTAGTTCAAAGGGACTTATACTCACATAGGCCCTCTCAATATTAAAAACTCTCATCCAGTAGAATAGCCTATCGTTAAGTTCATTATTTAGAAATACATGTACATGAACATCTATGAGACCCAAACCTCTTTCACGTAAACGTTCAAGTAGAGCTTTAGGCATGCAACTCGCCTATAACCTTTTTTAATAGTTACAGGTAGGAAGTATATAATTCTAAGTAGGTGAAAGTATATAAATTTCATTGAGTAGTAGGAATAGGTGAGTGAAACTATGTTAAAATCTCGTTTTGCACGCTATGTTGTCAGTAAAGCTGTGGTATACTCTGTGCTGTGGTTTTTAGCAGCATTCCTCAATTTCCTGCTTCCAAGAATAATGCCTGGAGAGCCTGTAAGGAGATTTTTAGAGACACTCTTTGGCATGGGCCAGGTGGCTACTGGCGGTGGTCCTCAAATAATTCCAGAGATGGAACGTTACATGAAAGAAGCTGAGAGACTATTAGGCTTAGATCAACCCCCACTCTTGCAGTTTCCAAGTTGGTTTATTAACTTCTTAAGAGGTGACTGGGGTTTCTCTCTAGCATTTGCACCAGATATTCGGCCAGTTAGAGAGCTTGTAATGCAATTCCTCCCTAACACACTAATGCTACTACTTCCCTCACTTATAGTATCCTGGATTGTAGGAAACTATCTCGGCGCGTACTTAGCTCTAAAAGGTGGCAAGATAGATAAAGTTGGGCTTTCTACACTACAATTTGTAGCTCAAATACCAGTATACTGGCTTCTAATACTATTCATCTTTATATTTGGTGTTCACTTAAAGTGGGCCCCAATAACTGGTAGACCATTACGAATGATCCCCTCACTCACGTGGGGATATGTCTCTGAGTTACTAAGACACATGGCGCTGCCCATGATCACGATGATTACTGTAGGCATTGGAGGGTGGAGTATTGGTATGAGAGCTTACGTTATATATCAATTAAACTCTAATTACATAAGATATGCGAGAACTATGGGATTACCACAGAGAGTTCTCGGTAGATATGCTTTTAGAAATGCATTAATACCGCAATTCACAGCTTTTGCTATAAACTTCGGCGGTATGTTCGCAGGTAACCTGCTTGTAGAAATGATCTATGGTTATCCAGGTATGGGATCTCTACTTGCAATGGTAATGGGTAGACTTGATATTTTCGGAATGCAAGCTATATTTACATTTACAGCTACAATGTTACTACTAGCGAACTTCACTGCGGATATAATTTACGGATTCCTAGACCCCAGAATTAGAAGAGGCCTTATAGAGGTGGCTTAAATGAAGCCTTCACTACCAGTACTCTATATATTTAGTAAAATTAGAAGTCTACGTGAAACCTTACTAGGCGAGCTCTTTACTAATAGGAGATTTATAGTGGGATTTGCAATATTCTTAGGACTTGTTATCTTTGGTTATGTGGGGTCTTTTCTCGCATACTCAGATCCCTGGGACACTAGTTACTATACCGGTGTACCTGGCTGTCCTAATGAGTACAGGTTTTTACCACCATCACTAAAACATCCGCTGGGAACAGATCAGGGGTGTAGGGACATATACACGTGGCTTGTAGTGGGATTAAAGAACAGCTTGTGGGTTGCTGCACTAGCAGCTTCAATAACAACTGTAATAGCATCTAGTCTAGGTCTTATAGCTGGCTATAGAGGTGGAGTATTAGATGATATAATAAACTTCTCTTCAAATTTCCTCATGGTTATACCAATGTTCATAATTCTGTTAATGTTACTAGCTTATATACCACCTGAAGCTAGATCTTCACTACTAGTAGCTATAGTTATAGGTATTCTTGGGTGGCCCGGTCCCACTCGTGTCGTGAGGTCTATGGTTATGCAGCACAAAGCCTCAGATTATGTTGACGTAGCTAAATTAATGAACTTTACACCAACAGAAATAGTGTTCAAGGAGATCTTGCCTAATATAGCCTCATATGTGTTTCTCATATACATTAGCTCCTTTTCAGGAGCTATATTCGCTGAGGTTGGTATAGGAGCTATTGGCTATGGACCCTGGGATGCTGTGACACTAGGTAGGACATTTAACAACATGCTTGGTGGTGGAGCAATATTTATTGGTGCATGGTGGTGGTTTATACCAGTAGGATTAGTAGTAGTATTTCTCTCATATAGTCTACTTCTAATTAACCTAGGACTCCAACACGTATTCAACCCAAGACTTAAACTCACATTATATGCAGTGTAAGGGGTAAGAACTTGGACTACGTGGTTAGAACAGAAAACCTCAAACTCTACTATATATTACCGAGAGGTATATATGTAAAAGCTGTTGATGGAGTTACAATTAAAATTCCACGTGGAGGAGTTATTGGACTTGTAGGTGAAAGTGGCTCAGGGAAGACAACACTTGGTGAGGGAATACTTTACCTCATAGACCCCCCAATGGTGAAAATGAATGGTAGGATATTCTACAAGCTACATGGAGGTGAAGTAGACTTAGAAAAAACACCACAAGAAACATTAGAGAAAATGCGAGGTGTAGAGCTTGCACTAATACCGCAGTACTCTATGGACGCGTTAAATCCAACTATGAAAATAGGAGCCTTCATAAAAGATATTGCTAGGTATCATGGAAAAGACCCTGTAGAAGTCCTTAACAATGCTCTAGAGAAATTTAAACTATTAGGATTACCGAGCACTATTATTGATAGATATCCACATGAATTAAGCGGCGGTATGAGGCAGAGAACCGTCGTAGTGATCTCAACACTCCTAAATCCAAAATTCCTAGTAGCAGATGAGCCTGTTTCAAATCTTGACGTTGTACAACAACATGTTGTAGTAGACTTCTTAGTAGACTTAGTAGAAAAGGGTAGTATTGAGACAATGACAATTATAACACACGATCTCCCATTAATTCTCGAGAAATCTAGGTATTTATTAATAATGTATGGAGGTCACATTGTTGAGACTGGTAGTAGAGATGAATTGTGGTCTGAGCCTCTACACCCATATACAAAGCTATTTCTTGAGTCAATACCATCAGTAGGTGTTAGAATAGAAGTGAAGAGAATTAAGGGTATTTCTGGAAACCCACCAGATCTGAGATTTCCACCACCAGGTTGTAGATTTCACCCAAGATGCCCCTTCATGATGCATATTTGCAGTGAGAAAGTACCTCCAGATATTGAAGTTAAACCTGGTAGGAGAGTTAAATGCTGGCTTTTTACTGTTAAGAAGTAGTTAAGGGGTGTCTTCATGAAACCTCTCTTACTTGTTGAGAATTTAACTAAGGACTATAGTGTTGGAGTTATTGGCAGGAAATATATAAGAGCTCTTGACAAGATCTCATTCAGCATTAGTGAAAGAGAATTTATAGCACTTGTAGGTGAGAGTGGTTCTGGGAAAACAACACTTGCTAGAATAATTCTCAGATTAACACAACCAACATCGGGTAGAGTGATCTATAGGTTTAAAGATAGTGATGAGTATTTTAACGTATGGTCTTTGCGTGGAGACTCACTTAGAAAGTATCGTGCTGAAGTTCAGGGTATTTTCCAAGATCCCTACACGAGTTTTAATCCATTTTACAAAGTCGATAGGGCTTTAAAAGTATCTATAAAGAAATTTCTAGGAAACGATGTTGATAATGTTAAAGTTATGAGAGAGGTTTTAGAGGCTGTTAGGTTAAATCCGGATGAAGTTCTTGGAAGATATCCACATCAGCTATCTGGAGGACAGTTGCAGAGAATATCTATAGCTAGAGCACTCATACCTAGACCTAGGTTACTAATAGCTGATGAGTATATAAGTATGGTTGATATGTCTACAAGAGCTGATATTGTAAATCTCTCAAGAGATCTTGTGGATAAATTTAATATGAGTATAGTTATGATAACACATGAAATGAACATGGCTCTCTACGCTACAGATAAGATCATAGTTTTGTTTAAGGGAGTTATTGTTGAGCAAGGTGATACTAGGAAAATACTTAAAGAACCGCTACATCCATATACACAGCTATTAATAGAGGCTTTACCAAGTGTTGAAAGAAAAGAGAGGAGAATTTTGCAGAAAACCATAGAAGTACAGAAAATAGGGGCTTTTGAAGCACCAAGAGGATGTCCTTTTGCTTCACGTTGTCCATTTGTATTTGATAAGTGTAGGGTGGAGAAACCAGAACTAAGAGAACATAGAAGTAACCACTATGTCTCCTGCTGGCTATATGTATAAAAGTTCTCATTAACACTCAGAATTTTTAAATTTCTACCTTTTAATTATCTAATTCTGGTGTATTGTAATGTGGAGTAAGTGGCCTTTAATTGATCCTCTAGGTGAAGCCTACCTCATTACAGCTTATAGAGAGGGCTATTGGGGCAGGAGATCAGGGGGTTTTGTAGAGACGCTTGAACAGGAATTTGCGAAATATCATGAAGCTAAATACGCTGTAGCTGTGAGTAGCGGTACAATAGGCTTAATGCTCTCATACCTAGCACTAGAGGCGCCGCCAGGTTCTTACTTCGCAACAACACCTTATACTTTTATAGGGACAATTACTCCTGGAATACTACTTAACTTAATACCCGTATTTGTAGATATTGACTATGAGACTTTAAATATGAGCCCAGAGCACTTAGCTGAAGTGCTTGAGGGAGATAAAGAGAGTAGAATTAAACTAATTGTTCCAGTGCACTTCGCTGGTATTCCAGCTGAGCTTGACGAGATCTTAAAACTTACACGTAAACATGGTAGTGGTGTTGTAGAGGATGCTGCACAAGCTCACGGTTCAATTTACCGTGGTAGGAGAGTTGGAGCTCTCAGCGATGCTGGCGTGTTTAGTTTTCAAACAAGTAAAATTATCACTGCAGGTGAGGGTGGAATAGTAATAACAAACAACTATGAGATCTATGAGAAGGTATGGTCTTATCACAACGCGGGGAGATCTCTTACTGGTGAGTGGTATGGACATGTAAGAGTAGGCTGGAACTTCAGAATGACAGAGTTCCAGGCAGCTATAATTTTAGCACAACTCAGAAAACTCGATGTGTTATTAAAAAGTATAAGGATATCTGCGAAAATCATTTACGAGGAGCTTAGTAAAGAGGAACACCTACACGTACATAGAGTGCCAAGTTATGTAGAGCCTAACTACTACTTTATACCAGTATCAGTAGATGACACTCTACTTAATCGTGGAGGTAAAGAGAGACTTGCTAAAATTGTAAATGAAAAAGGCTATGCTATAATACCAGGTTATCCTCAACCACTCTATAAGCAACTAGCTCTAAGAGAACAGCGCTGGAAACTACCAGTTGGAGAGTACTCTAAGCTATACTTAAAGAACAGTGAAGAAGCTTGTAAGAGAGTTCTCTGGATTCCACACTATGAGCTTATATTTGGAGAAGAATATACATTGAAATACATAGAAGCTGTTAAGAGAGCTATTAAGGAGATTGTGGGGTGAGATTAAATGAGCTTAAATTGTCCTACTCATATTCAATTACCTGAAGTAATTAGTAGTGTTGAGGAGCTTGAGGACATACTCTCAACACCACACCCAGAGACTATTGAGGATTTAGCTTCACTTAAAGGTGACATAATAGTTCTTGGAGCTGGTGGTAAAATAGGTCCGAGCCTTGTGTTAACAGCCATGAGAGCTATTAAATGTGGTGGTTTAGATAAGAGAGTTATAGCTGTTTCTAGATTTAGCAAATACGAAATAGCTGAGAAGTTAAAGCAGAGTGGTGTTGAAATTATAAAAGCTGACCTTAGTAATGAAGATGATGTTAAGAACCTACCTGAAGTAGAGAACGTAGTGTTTATGGTGGGCCGTAAATTCGGTACAGGTGAAATGCCTGAAGAAACCTGGATTACTAATACTTACATACCAGCATTAGTAGCAAGGAAGTATAAGAAGTCTAGAGTAGTTGTATTTTCCTCTGGTAACGTATATCCTTTCGTGAAAGTACATAGTAGTGGTGCTACTGAAAAAACACCTGTTAGTGGTGTTGGGGAATATGCGTGGAGTGTTATTGCACGAGAGAGAATATTCACATATTTCTCAAGGAAATATAATATACCAGTAGTGATACTTAGACTTAACTATGCGTGTGAATTGAGATATGGAGTAATAGTAGATGTAGCATTGAAAATTTTACATGAGGAGCCAATAGATGTTACTATGGGCTGCGTTAACGTTATATGGCAGGGTGATGTGAACAATATAGCATTGAGAGCTTTGAAGTACGCGTCAAATCCTCCAAGAATAGTGAATATAACAGGACCTGAAACAATCTCTGTGAGGTGGCTTGCAGAAGTTCTCGGAGAGCTGATAGGTAAAAAGCCCATTATTATAGGCGAGGAAGCTGAAGACGCTCTTCTCAGCAATGCAGCTGAGTGTTTTAACCTATTTGGCTATCCTAGAGTACCATTAAAGAGACTAATTCAATGGGTTGCTTACTGGGTTAAAACAGGTAAACCTATTTACAATCTCCCAACACACTTTGAGGTTAGAACTGGTGTGTTCTGATGAGCTATTTTGAACTCGATAAAAGTATTCGAGAGATCTTATTAAACGGCGTAGCTATTGTAGCACATCCTTTAGCCTTAAATAAGGAGAGGAAATTTGATGAAATGAGACAGCGTGCTTTAACAATATATTATATTTCAGCTGGTGCTGGAGGTATTGCTATTGGTGTTCACACTACTCAGTTTAAAGTTCACGAGATCGACCTTTATAATGAGCTTTTAGAAATAACTAATGAAACAATATCAGAGTGTGAGAAGAATGTTGGGAGGAGAATTATTAAAGTAGCTGGTGTTGTAGGTCCTCTTGAAAGAGCTCTTAGAGAAGCCTCTTTAGCCCGTGACATAGGCTATCATGCAGCACTAGTTACCGTACATCATTTAAAAAACGCTGATTACGACTCGATCATAGAGTACGTGAAGAGATTGTCAAGGGAAATACCTGTGTTCGGCTTCTATCTCCAACCAGCTGTTGGAGGAGTAAAATTGAGTTACAAGTTCTGGTTTAAGCTATTTAGTAGTGTTGAGAACATAGTTGCTGTTAAAGTAGCACCGTTTAACAGATACTACACATTAGATGTGGTGAGAGCACTAGTAGATTCTGAGAGGGAGCATGATATTGCACTCTATACTGGTAATGATGACTCGATAATCATAGATCTTATATCTACATATAGAGTTAAGAGGAGGGGGGAGTATGTTGAAGTGAGAATTGTAGGTGGTTTACTCGGCCACTGGGCTTTCTGGACGAAGAGGTCCATGGAAATATTTGAATACTTGAAATCTATAAGAGGATCTGAGAAGATCTCAAGAGATCTCCTAGTATTAGCTCACCAAGTAACAGATGTTAATGGAGCTGTCTTTGACGCTTTTAATGACTTTAAAGGATGCATTCCAGGTATACATGAAGTTCTGAGAAGATCTGGTCTCTTAGAGACAAACCTAACACTAGACCCCTCCGAGACACTCTCACCTATTCAACTAGAAGAAATTGACAGAGTCTATAAAGCCTATCCTCATTTAAGAGACGACGCATTCATAGCACGCTACAGAGAAGAGTGGTTTGAAGGTAAGTGCGTAGGCTATGAATACAGAATTCCAAAAATTGAGGATTTATTTAAGCCCCTGTATGCGTTACAGTGATCTCAATGCTGAAAGCAGATTTTACGGAAATAGACATAACACCACCTCCTGGTCTTAGACTTGGAGGCTACATGCAGAGACTAGGACTGCCAGCTCGTGGACATAAAGATCCACTTTACGCTAGGATATTACAGCTAGAACAGGGAGATGTAGAGCTTGCAATAGTTCAATTAGATCTTCTGGGGGTTTACAGAGACCTAGCTGATCTCGTGAAGAGCACTATACATAAAGCTACTGGTATTCGGGAAGTTATGGTAACAACTACACATACACATTCAGCTCCAGAAACTATTATTCCAATGTGGCCTAATACACTACCTTACAGTGAAGAGGAGAAGAGACTTTTAAACACGTGGATTTCAAATTTAATTGAGAAGATAGAGGCTAGTATTAAGACTTCTACTGTAGAACCTGTTGAATCACTCTATTTATGTTATACTGATATAGGGGAGCTTTGCTATAATAGGGCTTTTCCAGGAGAACTCTACGATTCCAAGATCTCAGTATTAGTAGTTAAGACCCCTAGGTGGAGACTAGTACTTTACTCAACACCATGTCACCCTGTGTGTAACACTGATCTTTACTACTCAGCCGACTACCACTCACACATAGTGAGAGTGTTGCGCAATGAGGGTTATAGAGCACTTTCACTAACAGGTGCTGCAGGCGATGTAGATCCTGTGAAGAAAGGTTATGAGTACGCAGAATACATGGGAATTGAAATCTCACGTAGAATACTTAGAGCTATAGTGAACTGTAAAGCAGTTAAAGCCTCACTCTCAGCAATTACAAGTGAAATTGAAGTTCCAACTAGGAGAGTTAATTACGAGGATGCATTGAAGATATTTAGAGAGGTTTACTGGAAATATGCTGATCTATTTAGAGCTGAGAGGTTAAAGGGCAATGTAGATCCAGAGTACTTTAAGATATTTGAGGAGTTAATCTATGCTGATCAAGAGCTTGAAGTTGCAAAGATAAGTAGCTATACGCGTAAAACACTACTACAAGTTTTTAGGGTAGGGGAAGATACTTTCATATTAGGCTTTCCAGGTGAAATGATTTCTGAAACCTCTCTCCTAATTAAAAAAGCTCTACTAGGTCTTCACGTAATTACCTCAACTTATACAAATGACTATATAGGCTATGTTCCTACTGAGAGATTCTTTAATAGTGGCAAGTATGAGGCGAGAACAGCATTATGGAGTATTGTAGAGAGAAATGTAGAGTTTACTTTGAGAAGAGAGATTATTGATTTAATTAGAAGAGTATAAATACAGCTTATATTTTTACTTTTAATATTCTTTTAATATTACTTTATGAGTTCTGAATGTGGAGTTATGTTATGAAATTACATGTATTTTCAAAAGGTATTGTAGAGGTTCATGTAGATCTAGATACAGCTACACTAGTACAATTAGTAAGTACTATTACAGGCTCTAAACACTTGTTTTCTAGAAGACCTGAACTTGTACTTAAAGTACCAGGTATGGGTATTGTAGAAATTGAGCCAGAGTTCTGTTCTGATTGGAAGGTGATTAGTCTTACCAATGATCACTTTATAGCTGAATGTGTGAAGGCTTCATATCGACTTGTGAAGAGTATAAAATTATATGAGGGCTACGTAGAGTATGAATATCGTGTCGTGAATAGTGATGTTAAATCTCTCAATGTGAGACCTCGAGTAGCAGTATATATTGCTTGTGCTCGTGGGGGGTTCTGGGGTGATGAAGGAGTAGAGGGTGCTATTAATACTTGTCACTACTATGTAAATTATGGTTATAATGAGAGCTGGGGAACATTCTCTACAACTAGAACTCCTGGAACACCACGTGGATATATATTTGAGAAACACTCTTATAGAGAAAAATGGTTTCCTGAAGTTAAATGGATTGCTTTTATTGATAAAAAGAAGGAGGAGGGCTTATTAGTTCAGTGTCTTAGTGAGGGTTGTTATGCGGCTGTAGAAGATCAGTTCTTTAACATTGAAGTAAATCTCTCTATTCCAGCAAAAACACTAATACCAGGAGAAGAAGTAGTTTTGAAATTTAGACTTATACCTATTACAGGGCTTACACGTGTAGATTACTGTGATGACGATGTTGTTATTGGTATTGAAGGACCCTCACTGGTTACACCTAGCTCTATATACACGGGTACTTTACAGATATACCCTCTACGAGATATGGTAGTAAATGTTAACGGTAAAATAGTATTTGTACGTGGTATGCAAAGTATTGGTAAGAGAGGTTACTGTGTTGATAGAGTTATTAGTAGTGAGAGAAGTATTACGTTAAAATTCACACAGCAGAGCTTTACAAGCGGGAAATTTAAACCTACTAAAATAGCATTTAATAGCTCTCAATCATTAAGGTGGAGTTTTGAAAGAGAACTCTACGAAATACCCTACTTAGAGGTAATTCTCAATAATAAAGTAGTTAGGAGAGCTATAAGTATAAATCCAGATGTAGAAGATGCACTCTTATACTGTCCTCGAGAGCTCTTAAAAATAGTTGAAAAACACATATATTTCAATTCGCTTGTAGAGTCTGAGTATCTTGAGCGTGAAGCTTCTAGAGTTATCTATGACTTAGTGCTTTCAATGAGACTTAATCCGAGGAAAATTTTGAAATTAAGAACACCTGTAAGTAAGTATTTAGAAGAACTCGTACTCAATTATTTGAACTCTACTAACATAAACTACTATATTGAAATGTGGCAGAAAAGGATTTTAGATCCAACTATAGTTTCTAAAACTCCAATACTTCAATTAGCTCTTGCATATTTCTTAACGAGATCTGAAGGAGCACTTAGAGCTATTAGTAACTTATTTGACTCTTTTGTAGAGCTCGTATTAGATAACGTGTTTATAACTTATTATAGCCCTGTTCATGGAGGTGGAGGTGCAGATAGATTTGCAGATTTTGTAGTCGCCTTAGATCTTGTTGAGCATGATGTAAACGAGAGCATTATTAGTGATACGTATAGGGCTTTAAGACTAATTACTCTAGAAATAAGTAAACTTGCAAATACCTGGACAGGTAATTGGGAGCTCTCAGAGGCAGCTGCTCTATTAGCATTATCATATAAGCTGGGTTATTATGGGAGTGATGTGGATTTTTATAGAGCTCTAGCAACAGCTAAGCGTGCTTTAAATAGTTTTTTACCTGACGGCGCCTGGCCTGAGCTTGCTGCATCTTATCATGTTGCTTCACTGAGTCACTTAGTAAAGATCTCTGAGTTTCTGAGATATATTAGTGGCGAGAACTTGTATACGTATACTTTAACTCCTGGAGATGTACCTGTATTCAAGAAAGCTTTAATATGGCTATGGAATATTCTCACACCAATAGATACAACTCCAGCATTAGAGGACACTAATGAGTTTACACCACTACCAGACATTTACGCACTACCAGGTTTAGCACTTAGTGACAAAGAACTCCTCAGTATAGCTCTAAGACTCTACAAGAAACATGGGATATTCCACACACCATGGACATACCTTGTAATGATTCATGATAACATTAACATATTAAACTACAAGTATACTCCAGTATTAAGAAAGAAAATTACTGTTTTAGAAAGCAGTGGTAGATTTATATATAGGGAATCTGAGAGTGAAAATTCTTTCTACTTAATACTGGACTTTGGTTCTCAAGGAGGCTGGCACGGTCATCCAGATAGACTTAGCTTTGAAATTTACTATTACAGTGAGCCATTAATTGTTGATGCAGGTTCTGCCGGTTATTATAACCCACTACACTGGACATGGAGTAGAAGGAGTATAGCACATAATACAGTAACAGCTGGAGAAATAGATCTGCCAGAACACGTGAGAGGTAGTATAGTTAATTATGAAGAGCTTAAAGATGGCTTTAAAGCAATATTTCAACTTAACACAGACTATTTCACCGTGAAGAGAACAATGGAACTGAGATCTGATGGGATATTTAAACGTGTAGGAGTAAACGATGTTATTTATGGTAAAGGGGTTTTTAGGTGGAATCTACACTGTAGAGGTAGTATTATTGAAAATCACGGTAACATAGTGGTTTTAAAGTCTCCTAGAGGCTTGGAATTCAGCATAATAGCGCCTGAAAATACCATGTTTACTCTAAGTGAGGGATATAGAGGTGCTTTAGAGAAAACAGTATATCTCTACTACGAAAGGAATATTAGTAACATAGGCTACATGGGCGGTATAATATTGTTAAAACAGCATTACAATTAACTAATAGTTAACTAAGTGTGAGTATTAATGCATAAAATTACATTGAGAACTATTATTCCGAGTGAAGAGGTTCACTCTACCGTAGAATTAGCTCTATTAGAAGAGAAAACACCTATGTTTTACAAGCAGGTTTACGAATACCAAACACACAGCGTTTTACTATTGGAGAAGAATACTTTTACAAATACTTCTAGGTGGATTTTTCACTGTTCAAGAAACCTACTAGCACATTTACATGTAATTGTAGATTTAGAGTCGCCATATACTTTTCACTGTGAGAGGGAGTTCTGTGTAATTTCAACACCACAAGTGAGATTGTTATTATCAAACTACATTACATGTTATAGTGAGAGTGATATTGGACCTTACGGTATTGTATCTAAAAGTGCTAGTATTATACGAGGTGAGAGGGGCTTAGAAACTTTGATTAGCCCTAATCACAGTGATCACTGTGAGTGGACACTACTAGTAACATCCACTAGTATAGAACCACATAGTGTTAGAGGTGAGTGGATCAATGGTAGGCTTTTAAAGGGTTACTATGAAGACGGGCTTATCTGGGCTCTTATAAGAGAAGGCAGGGTGTCGAGAACAATCTTACCATACTATATCAAGGAAGGTCAGGCTTATTACTGGCCTAGAGGTGATGTATTGAGAAGTGCTCTTCACGAGTGGTTACAGAGTGGAAATTTTGTTGCCTGGCACATATACTCAGAGATCATTGATCAGATCCTCAGACAGCAAAGTATTGAAGGAGGACTTTTAATTCCCTATATAACAGCTGCCAGGTGGAGGAATATTTATGGATCACCACAACAACTTCACATTTTTGAGTCTCTCTACAGAGCTTACCAACTCACAGGTATTAACATGTTGAAAGAAAAAGCTCTCAGAGCATTAGAATGTTATATTAAACAACCACCAGTATGTCTAGGTTACTACGAAGTTAATAGTAATGGTGGTGTATTCTTTAGATGGGGTAGTTACCACTATTTATCAACAGATCCTGAGAAAAGAGAAAATCTATATGTTTTAAACACGCATTTAATGGGTGTTGTGGGTTTACTTGAAGGCTGGATTCTAGAAAAGTGTGAGTGGTGTAGAGATTATGCTCTTAAAGGTATAAGGGGTCTTAAGAGCCTTATTAGAAAGTTCAGTAGGAGTGATGGATATTTATACTATAGTCTCCATAGTAAGAGATTGCGAGGATTACTTGAAGATAAATTACATTCTCGCTTCTTAGGCTATCACACACTAAGCTCTAAATTACTACTAAGAGCAGCAAACTTCCTGAGCGATGAGGAGTTAGCACATTATGGTGAACAGGGTTGTAAGTACTCTTTTAATAGATATTTTAATGGTAATAAGGGTATTGAAGCAGAACTTTTAAAGTGCCTAGTAGAGCTGTATAGGTGGAAGAGGACTATAGGTATTCTAAGTATTATTAAAAGCATTGTAGAGCTTAGAAGACCAAGTATTCTAGTACTAGGTTACAGTCTAGATGAGCTCGACGATCTAAGTGTAATTCCACCAGGTTTTATGCTGACAAGCTCAGATCTACTCACTTTACTACTCTCAGCTCGTGGTAGTGAATTAGAGTATTACGTTTACGCCTATAGTCCAGTGAAGCTGATAATTGAAGAGAGGGCTTTACCATGTGGTAAGGATGTTATACCTGTAGAAGTGCGTGGGGGGATTCTCTACGAGAATAAGGAGGTTCAAGCTGAGCAAGTTGAAAATGGCTTTAAATTAGAAATTCCCCCGGAGAAGCCCCTTATACTCCATGTTCTTGTAGAAGTAGAATAATTAAATTTCCATTCATATTAATACTTAGCGGGACTATTACTATGAGTCTAGTAGAGAACGTGTTATCTACTCTCTCAGTAGAGGATAAAGTGAAGTTAATTGTTGGTATAGGTGTTTCTCAAAGAATTCCAGGTACAGCTGGTGAAACTAGAAGTATTAGAGGTGTAGAGGCTATATCTCTGACTGATGGGCCTTCAGGGCTGAGAATTGAGGGTGTAGGGGAGAAATGGTATTATGCAACAGCGTTTCCAGCACCAATAATGCTCGCTTCAACGTGGAACCAAGAGATCGTGGAGGCTGTAGGTAGAGCTATGGGTGAGGAGGCTAAGTACTATAATATCTCAGTGCTCTTAGCACCCGGATTAAATATTCATAGACATCCTCTCTGCGGCAGAAACTTCGAATATTTCTCCGAGGACCCACTACTGGCTGGTGAAATGGCGGCTGCGTTTATTAAAGGTGTGCAATCCACCGGTATTGCAGCTACACCTAAGCACTTTGTTGCCAATGATCAGGAGACTAATAGAACCACTATAGACACAATTGTCTCTGAGAGAGCTCTTAGAGAGATCTATCTTAAAGTCTTCGAAATAGCTGTTAAGAAGAGTGATCCTTGGGCTTTAATGACCTCATATAATAAGCTAAATGGGAAGTACACTGCTCAAAACGAATGGCTCTTAAAACGTGTTCTCAGAGAAGAATGGGGGTTTAATGGGCTAGTAATGACAGATTGGGGTGCTGGTGATAATCCAGTTGAGCAGGTTAAAGCCGGAGTAGACCTCATTATGCCTGGAAGTGATGAGCTCGTTTCATGGCTACTTGAAGCCGTTAAGCACGGTGTTCTACACATCTCCTATGTTGATAGAGCTGCCAGGAGAGTACTTGAGTTAATTGAGAGAACTAGGAGAGCTAGGGAGAGTGAGAAGAAGCTTGATCTAGATGCTCATGCTAAATTAGCATATGAAGCTGCAGTTGAAGGTGTTATTTTATTAAAGAATAATGGAGTACTACCACTAAAACCAGGCATTAAAATAGCTGTTTTTGGTACAGGTCAAATTGAAACATTTAAGAGTGGTATGGGTAGTGGACATAATCACCCCAAGTACACTATTACAATACTTGAGGGCTTAAAGAGTAGTGAGCTCGTAGTTGACGAAGAGGCCTCTTTAAAGTACACGGAATACTCTATTGCAAAGAGAGGTAGAGATATTCTTGAGAAACTCTATAAGTGTGAGATCAAACTGGATCACATACCACAAGACATAGTTTCAGAGGAGGAGGTTTCTAAGTATGCTGAGAGAGATGATGTAGCCTTAATTGTAATTAATAGGATTTCAGGTGAGGGGTGGGATAGAAAACCAGAGAAGGGGGATTTCTACTTAGCAGATGACGAGCTCCACTTAATAAATATTGTTTCAAAGCACTTCCACGAAAAGGGTAAGAAAGTTATTGTTGTCTTAAATATTGCAGGTCCAATTGAAGTTGCTAGTTGGAGAGATAAAGTTGACTCAATAGTGCTAATATGGCTACCAGGTCAGGAAGCTGGTAGAGTTTTAGCTGACATTTTACTAGGCAAAGTTAATCCTAGTGGTAAGTTACCAGTAACATTTCCAAGAAACTGGAAAGACACACCGGTAGCTAGGTCTTTAGAGTGTTATCCTGGAATCCCACTAGAAAACCCAAAATATGTAGTATACTGTGAGGACATATATGTCGGTTACAGGTATTATGATACATTTAACATTGAGCCAGCTTATGAGTTTGGTTATGGTCTCTCATACACGAAATTTGAGTATAGAAACCTAGTAGTAAAGAAAACTGAGAGGAGTGTGTTAATTGAGTTTGACGTTGTAAATATAGGTGATTATCCTGGTAAAGAAGTAGCGCAGGTCTACATTAGAGCTCCACAAGTAAAGCTAACAAAGCCCTTCCAAGAACTCAAAGCATTTAAGAAAACACGACTACTAAGACCAGGTGAGAGCGAGCACATAGCACTTGAAATACCACTAAGAGACATAGCGAGCTTTGACCCTGATAAGAAAGTATGGATTATAGAGCAGGGACTCTACCAGATCAGAGTAGGCTCCTCTTCGAGGGAGACGAGGCTTATAGGATCTTTCACCCTCGACAGCGATCTAGTTTTTCACACTTTCTACATTTAAATAGTGTTTTTAGGTACAAGTATCTTAAAGCTTCACCTCTATAGTTAAAGTTTAGATAATTATATAGTATTTTTAAGACTATTTCTCTGAAAGTGCTCTTATTATTAAATTACAGAATTCCGGTAAGTCATCAGGTACTCTTCCTGTAATTATATTACCATCTCTCACAGCCGGCTCATTTACAAACATAGCACCCGCATTTATGAGATCGTCTTTAATAGCCACATAAGCTGTAACACGTTTTCCTTTAACTAGCCCAGCTGATATTAAGACTTGAGGACCGTGACATATAGCTGCAATAATTTTACCCAGCTCGTTAGCTCTCCTAATAAACTCTAATACACCTTTATGTAGTCTTAACGCGTCGGGTGAGAATCCTCCAGGTATAATCACAGCGTCTATTTCACCTGGCTCAATTTCTTCAAGCTCTCTAATAACATGCCTTTCACCTACACTAAAAACCTCTAATGGTATTGGCGTCCCATACCTACCAGTAACAGGCTTATTAGGTATTGATGGTCTAGGATGTAAGCCAGCTTTAACAGGAACAATGATTATCTCAGCACCTTCCTCACTAAGTCTCAGAAACGGGTAGAGTAACTCTATATCTTCAAACTCATGAGCTACTATAATAACAACTTTCTTACCTCTAATTGTTAAACCAGGCCCTACTCTCCTAACTAAAGACACAGTATCACCTTAAAATTACTAGTCTAGCTATAACTAATTACTTATAGCATATATTAACTATTCGTGGTGAGTAGAATTGAATCTTGAGGCTCTTAAATCACTAGATGAATTTACAGGTTTTTTAGAGGGTTTTAAAGTCGATGAGTTCATTAATGTATTCAGCTTAAAACTTGCTAGTGGTACATGGGCTGCTGGAAACTACTATGATAGGTTTATGATTAAAGGTTACCATATAGGTTTACAATCTGACATTAAATCTAGAGTTGAGAGAATATGGAGAGCTGGAATAAGAGGCTTCACACCTGTTAATGTAGAGTTTTTTGATGAAGAGCTTAATGTTAATTGGCAATTAGTAGATGAGATCTTAGGAATTACTAAGAATAGAGGTATGAGTGTAGCTGGGTTAGCCTTGGATCTTTCAGGAATACCTATGTTTAAACATGGTAGTTTAACAAACCCTGATCCTAATTTAAGAAAAAGAGCTCTAAAACTACTAGTAGAATCTTTGAATATTGCTAAAAAACTAAATACAAATCTAGTTTCATTTTGGCCGGGACAAGATGGCTGGGATTATAATTTTGAAGCTAATTACTCTGAGAAATTAAAACTCTTTATTAATGGAGTTTTAGAGCTGGCAAGAGAGGCTAGTGAAAGAGGTCTAAAACTCTCACTAGAAGCAAAGCTAAAAGAGCCTAAAGAAGGTAACATGATTATCCCAACAACACATGCTGCTGCAACAATAGCTAAACTTGTAAATACTATGTTAGATAAGGACATTGTAGGAGTTACTATTGATTATGGACATGAGCTTATGTATGCTGTAGAACCAGCTTACACTGTACACTTTGTGAAGATGTTAGAAGTACCATTACTAGCAATACATATTAATACTGCTAAAACACATAGTAATGATGAAGATAGAGTTGTAGGCACAGGGGATCTCTGGCAATTAATAGACTTCCTACTTGCAACTATTGAAATAGAGTATAGTGGCTGGTATATACTAGACCAGTTTATGTATAGAATGGATCCTGTAGAGGGTTTAAGATTATCAAAAGAATTATTTGTGAATACTGTGAAGAAAGCTTTAGCTCTATATAGAAGTAAAGATGTTTTAGAAAAGGCAAGGGCTACTGGAGATCAGGCGAAAGTACTAGACATTGTAAAGAAAATACTGTACAACTACTAGTATGACTTATAGATTACCTCTCTAAGTAAAGTATTATACCTGATTTTCTCGGCATATTCACCTCCACACTATTACCCCTCCAAGAGATTACTTCTGCATCACCACCAATCTTAGTGAGGTTCTTAATAAGTTTAGTACTAGTTATAGAGACCTTCTTGTAATCACCGTGATTTATAGCTATAAGTAAGTCTCCACTCTGACCCTGAAAAGATTTTACTTCTACTTCTGGTGAAGAAGACTCATAGGAAATATCGACTCCGGCTTCCCAAGTCAGTGATTTATATAGTAATTGCACTCTTCCACTCCAATCCATGTAGTCAGTACTAGCCTGAATAAGCTCTAAGGGGATAGTAAATGTATATACGTAGCCTCTTCCACGTTTAGCTTTAAAGAAGACAGGCCTATCGGAGTTATCCACAGTTAAAACTTCTGCATCTATAGGTAGTAAATTATATGTGTACAGACTTATTGGCGTCTCCACAGTGAACCTCTCACCGCTCTTAATAAGCCCAAAGCTCTTCACAAACTCCAATATAATTTCACCCTGATACCTAATACCCAGAGAGCCGGCTTCAAGATTGTTCTCTACACCCATAAGCTCATTCCACATGTGATTAGCCGCCTCATGGTCAGCCTTAAGTTTATTAAAACACCTAAGTAGGGATACGTAGAGAGAGCCCCCACTCTCAACAAAGCCTAGTAGTCTCCTCCACGTAGTAGTTAATGCAAGTATAGTTGAAGGCACTAAGAGAAGTTTCACGTTTTTAAGAACTCTCTCTACATCTAGTTCAAATATTAAAGTACTATCTATACTACTAGATGAAAGCAATACATTAGTCTCTATAGGTGCTTTTATAACTTCCCAGAAGCCAAGAGCACTTTTATACCACACAAACTCATAGTCTCTGAAAACATAGAAGGGGACTATTACTGATACTTCATGTTTCCTCTTAAACTCTCTGTGAAATCCAAGATTTTCTAATTTCACTACTTCCTCAGCAAATCTCTTAACAACACTTGCAACTGGTTTTAGAGACCCATCTCTCCTAATTAAGCCAAAGCCTAACTCTAATGGTCTCCACTCGTAGGGTGGATCGCCCTCACTTATGAAGTCAGAGAAACACCATATTAGTGCCCCTGAAACTCCATGTGCTAGTGCCGTGTAAAGTACTTCGTTAATAAACCTTGCCTGACTCTCCTCTGAGCACTGGTGTGTACTAAAACCAAACTCCTCTAGTAGTACTGGTAGATCTCCACTATTTGAGAAGAGCTCAATCATAGCCCCATATATATAGCCGTGTCTAACAAGATCTGTGTCATAGAGGTAGAGATGTGGACCTACATAGTCCACGTATTCTCTAATATTAGGTGTCTCCTGCATGTAGCTATCAGGTACATCGCCAGAGGAGATTACATGTTCTCTATCAATGCTCTTAATAGTCTCCGAGAAAACTTTGAGTAGATTTAACGCCTCACATCTCTTCTCAGCTCTCTTAACAAGACTTAGCTCATTACTAAGAATATAGCCTACTACAGCTGGGTGATCTTTTACTTCTCTAACTATATTCTTAATAAACTTCATAGTTTTCTCTACAACATGGGGCTTGTAGAGATCTTCAAATTCAAGCCATGGTATTTTCCAGTTCTTACCGCTCATATGACCTACAAGTAGTGTTATTAGAGCTTTTAATCCATGCACATGTAGAGTATCTAGAAGTTTTCTGAGCTTTACGATAGCTTCAGGATGTATATTTGCATCACTATCTGCGAAATCTTCATCTTTTATAAACACTCTTACAACTCTAATACCAAGATCTCTCATTAACTTAACATCTTCTTTAATAAAATCCTCACGCCACTCACGCCACATTTTAATATTCAGTTTTCTCGGCCAGTAGTTAACACCAAGTAGAAACTTAAACTCACTATTAACTAACAAGGAACATCTCTTACTGTGCACTTCCATGATTAAACACCATTTTTAACCAAGTGTTGCCTTTAAGTTAAATTTCTTTTAGCTTAATAATATAGATAGTTTTCTGTAAGAGGGGAGGGCGTAGTAATGTGAATGAGGCTGTTATTCTCGGTTTTGATCTTGGTGCAAGTAGTTGTAGGGCTTTTCTAGGCTATGTGAACGATGCTGAGAAGACAGTTAATATTGTTGAGGTATATAGGTGGCCTAACTACATGGTTAGAGTTAATGATAGCTTATACTGGGATGTATTTAGAATATGGCATGAAATAAAGCACGCTATTAAATTAGCTCATAGGAAGTCTTCTAGTAAGTTAGCATCTATAGGTATTGATACTTGGGGCGTTGACTTCGCACTATTAGATGATCAAGGTGAGCTTGTAGGGTGTGTTCACGCTTACAGAGATCCTAGGACTACTGGTATCATGGAAGAAGTGTTTAAGAAAATCCCAAAAGAGAAGATCTATGAGAGGACTGGTATACAATTTATGAGAATAAATACGCTATACCAGCTCTACTCTATGATTCTACGTAGAGATCCAAAACTAAAGATTGCTAAGACTTTCCTCATGATACCGGATCTCTTTAACTACTGGCTAACAGGCTATATTGGTGTAGAATACACTGAAGCTACCACTACACAGTTCTTTCATCCAGGTGAGAAAAAGTGGACACTTGATATTCTAAAAGAGCTTGAGATACCAACAAGTATTTTCCCCGAAGTAGTTGACCCTACTACGAAACTCGGAACTATTACATTTAAACTTATAGATGAATTGAGCTTATCTCAGAGTATTGAGGTTATAGCTCCAGCTACACATGACACAGCTTCAGCTATAGCAGCCGGCCCCATGATCTCTAATGATGTTGGCTACATTAGCTCTGGTACGTGGTCTCTTGTAGGAGTTGAGCTTGAGAAGCCTCTCATTAACAGGAAGGCTATGGAGTATAATTTTACAAATGAAGGAGGAGCTTTTAACACTATAACATTTCTAAAAAACGTACAGGGAATGTGGATTATTGATGAGTTAAAGAGAAGCTTTGCTGAGAGGGGAGTTATATTAGACTATAAGGATATTATTGAATTCGTAATTAGGGCTCCAAGAGCGAGGTCCTTTATAGATCCTGATCACGAGGACTTCCTCGCACCGAGAGATATGTATGAGGCTATTCTGAATTATTTAAAAAAGACTGGTCAAGAAGTACCTGAGAGCACTGGTGATCTTTTTAGAATAGTTTTTGAAAGTTTAGCGTTGAAATACAGACTTGTAATTGAGCGTGTAGAATATTTAACTGGTAAGAAGCTTACGGGAATAAATATTATTGGTGGTGGTTCAAGAAATTATTTTCTAAATCAATTAGTAGCAGATATAACAGGTAAAGTAGTTTACGCTGGACCTGAGGAAGCCACTTCTATTGGAAATATACTCTTACAGGCAGCTGGTTTAGGATTAGCGAGATCTCTTAGAGAATTAAGAAGTTATGTTAAAAACTCATTTAAAATAAGAGCCTTTGAGCCTAAATATAGTGGTGAATTTGAAAATTCCTATGATAAATTCTTAAACATACTAGCTCGTAGTTTGTAAATGTAACCTATT
>CAZMCE010000004.1:30809-38283 GCA_964564855.1 uncultured Thermosphaera sp.
TTCCTATGATAAATTCTTAAACATACTAGCTCGTAGTTTGTAAATGTAACCTATTCTCTACTAATCCCTTAACTATTTTTTAAATGTAGAGCTTTATTTAACTATGTCTAGGTGAAATAATATGCCACTAAATCTGGCTTTATTTAAAAATCCTCCTAAGATCTACAGAGGATTACCATTTTACTCTCTTAATGACTTACTAGATCCTTTTGAAGTTAAGAGACAAATAGCTCTTCTAGATGAAGCTGGTTTTGGAGGTGTATTTTTCCACGCTAGGGAGGGTCTTATAACTCCATTTCTTAGCAATGAGTGGTTTAGCGTGTTTAAGGCTGCTCTTGAAGAGGCTAAGAAGAGAGATATGACTGTGTGGATTTATGATGAGGATAGGTGGCCTTCAGGCTTTGCTAGTGGTCTTGTATCAGCTGAGAGCTCTAAGTATAGGCCTCGTGCAATACTTTTAATTATTGATAATAAGGCTTATAGTAGTGAAGACATATTAGCTGTGTTTAAGTGTGTTCACGACGAGAATTACTTACCAGTTAAATGTGAGAGAATTGAGAGATCTGAAAGTAGTAGTGAGTACATTTACTTAAACTTTACTAAATATACCGCTACAATTGGAGACCCCTGGTTTTCCGGATTCTCCTACATAGATCTTTTAAACCGGGAAGCTGTAAAGAGATTTATTGAAGTAGCATATAAACCTTACGTTGAAATATTCAAGGACGATATCGGGAAGAATATACCTGGAGTTTTCACAGATGAACCTAATATTCATGATTCAAGACCGAGATTTCCATCTTGGTTGAAAAGACTAACTCTACCACCAAGAGGTATGAGATTACCACTCTACGCACTCACCTGGACAGATAGTTTTCCAGAGTTATTTATGAAGTTAAATGGCTACTCTATTATTGAGAAGCTACCGGAGCTCTTTTTCAATATAGGTGATTATGTTAAAACACGCTATGATTACTGGAAAACTATTACACTCCTCTTTGTAGAGTCTTTTACGAAGCAAATATATGAGTGGTGTGATAAGTACAAATTAATGTTTACAGGCCACTTCCTCTTAGAGGATGACTTGATCTCGCAATTAGTTGTAGGTTCTGTAATGCCTCACTACGAGTATATGCACATACCAGGTATAGATCACCTTGGTCTTCAAATATGGGGCTCACTATTAACAGCAAAGCAAGTGTCGAGCATAGCTAATCAACTTGGTAAGAAAAGAGTTCTTTGTGAAATATACGGATGTACTGGTAATTACGCTACATTTGAGGATAGGAAGTGGATTGGTGATTTCCTCACAGCTCTTGGTGTGAACTTATTAAATCACCACTTAGTACCATATTCTCTGAGAGGTAGGAGAAAAGCAGATTATGGCTTAAATATACATTGGGCTCAACCATGGTGGTCGTTTAATAAGTATATAGAGGACTACTATGCAAGACTGAGTTATTTGCTTTCAGAGGGTATTAGAGTTGTAGATGTGCTCGTAGTACACCCCATGTACAGTGTTTGGAGTACTTATACACCTGTAAATGAGACTACTGCAAGAGAGGTGAATAAGAGGTATTTTGATCTTTTAAGAGAGCTTATTAAATATCACATTGACTTTGAACTTGGAGATGAAATTATTATTGAGAAATATGGTTATGTGAGAGGTAAAGTATTTATAGTTGGGAGAGCGGAGTATCGTTATGTAATATTACCGCTAATGATCAATATTGGCAGGAAGACATTAGAACTCTTAAAAGAGTTTACTATGAATGGTGGAGTAGTAATAGCTGTAGAGAAACTTCCAGAGTATGTTGAAGGTGTTAGAGAAAATATTAGTAAAGAGCTGAATGTTATATTAGTTAGAGATTTTAGTGAGCTTAGAAATGTTCTTTCAAAACTAGATCTTACTATTGAAGTTAAAAGTAATGATGTTGAGGGTAATATTTTACTACATGCGAGAAGAATTGATGAGGATCTAATACTCTTCATGGTTAATGTGAGTAGAAGTAATACTTATGAAGTAGAAGTAGGCTTTAAAGGTTACTATAGAGTTGAGGATTGGAATCTATTTACTGGAGATGTCCTTGAAGAGCCCTGCGAGTACAGGGATGGTAAAACGTGGATTAAGATTAAATTGTTACCAGTAAGCTCTAAGCTCTACGTGTTAAGACCTATTAGAGAACCTGTTATACCTGCAACTATGAGGAAGCCTGTACTAGAATTTAAGAGATCTGTTAAGTTAGGTGATAAGTGGACTATTACTAGTAGAGGACTAAACTACTTAGTACTTGACTATGCGAGAGTATTTATAAGGGAGGAGAGTAGTTGGAGCGATTTAATGCCATTACCGAGAATTAAAGATGAGTACTTAGCAACTAATATTGGTAGTATGTTTAAGTTGAAGTTTGAATTTCACGTTGAGGATCTACCTAGTAGTGACTTAGAACTTATTGTTGAGAAAACAGGTTCTTTGAAGAAAATTAGTGTTAATGGTGTAGAATTAGACTTAGAGAGATATAATGGTGTCTGGATTGATCCTGTGTTTAAGGTTTACAAAATACCTAGTGGGGTAATTAGAAGAGGTGTAAATGAAATTCTTATTGAGATCTCTGCTTCACTAGAACCGGAGCTGGAGCCTTTTTATATTAGAGGAGATTTTAGTGTTGAATTGAGAAATAATAATAGAGAGCCTTTTATTGTGAAACCTGTAAGTGAAGTGAGAGGAGAACAAGTTGATTTAACAAAGAGTGGTTATCCCTTCTACTCTGGTAGTGTAGTGCTCTCAACAGAGTTTTATGTTGAGAAAAGTCTTGGTGAAAGAGTTGTTCTCGTAGTAAGAGATCTCAGTGCTGCTCTAGCAGTAATTAAAGTTAATGGTAAGGAGTGCGGGCTGATAGTAAACTCTTACTCTGAGACAGATATAACTAGGTGTATTGTGAGCGGTGTAAATAGGCTTGAAATTGAACTGATCTCTACTCTTAGAAATACTTTGGGACCGCTACACCGCGAAGATCCTGTGTGGACAGGCCCTGAGACATTTTACACTATTGATCACACGTGGAGAGATAGCTATGTAGTAAGACCCCTCGGTTTTAGTGAAGTGAGAATTGACTACTACGTGGAGAGGTGTGTATAGTTTAATGACTATTAAGGGTATTAGGTACTCGCCAGTAATCACAGGTGATCTCTCAGATCTCTTTTACTGCTGGGTACGATTACCTAGTAGTAAGCCTGGTATTGAAGAAGAGTTTAAAGCATGTAAACCAGGAGAGTTTTGGAGGATTAGCGGTGAGGAGAAAAAGTATACTGAGTTCACAGCTGTCTATGTTAAGCCTAAAGGTTACATTGCGATCTCTTTAAGGTCTAAAGAGACTTTTAAATATGGTGTTTTTGAACTTAGAGCAAAACTTCCCAGGTATATTAATGGCCCTATGTTCTGGTTTGGCTTTGAAGCTGAAGATTTATTTGGAGGTGGATGTGTTCACTTCATGTGGAGTAGTAGTAGAGGAAGGCTTTACGCCTACACCGGTGGATTTATATCTAGAGTAGAAATGGATATAACTAGTATTACTGATAATGTAGATTATACAGCACAATATCACTTCTTCAGAATATATTACAGAGAGGGTCTTGCACTCTGGTATATTGATGATTGCTTAAGAGCTATGGGTATTCTTGGATCTGGTGATACTAGGGACTCGGGAGTTCTTTATAGTGTAAAGCCCTATATTATTGGCTTTACACGTGATCAGCCATCTATACAGCTACCTATACTCCTCGACATTGATGCTGGAGATGTAGGAGCTAGCTATGAATGGGAAATTCACCCATGGGGTTTGAGAGTTTTTGAAGGTGATCCTAGAACACTAGTAACATTAGACTTACACCTAGAAAATAGTGATGTTAAGTTAAGAGGTCTCCAGGTAGAAGCAGGATCCTCTGTGATCTCTGCACCATTTCCAGGTACACTAGATTCTACACAGCTCACTTTTCTAGCTACTGGTAGAGGTAAACTCTACATTGAATCATATGTAGGTGGAGATTGGTATGTGCATGAAGAATTTTCAACTGAGCTAAATAAACCTCACATTATTAAAATACTTGAGAAAAGCTTACTATATAGAGTCACCTTTGAAGCCCTTGAAAAGACTTTGATAAGAGAGGCTAGAGTATACCTTAAGTAGGGAGTTTTAAAGTATTCTTTTAACTATTCTACTAGAGCTCTGCGTACCATGATATAAATATATTACTTGCAGGTGGTGTTTCAGCTACTATGTCAAAAGATTTTTCAGTAATGTTTTCAACCCAGACTCTTATATTACTTTGTGGTGTGAGTATTATTTTAACCGGCTTCTTTACTAGTCCATGTAAAACTCTCACTCTATTACTATTAGCTGGCAGTAAAACTACACCACTCTTCTCAGTGGTGTAACCATAGTTATTTTTAATTTTAGTGTTCTCATCTACTAGTACATTATCACTAAGTACTGTGACATCCGAGAATACATTGTTCTCTATAAGGCCGCCTCTGAGATCACCGCTGAGGATTGTTGTTGTAACACCCTTCCAAGCCATAGCTCTAAATATATTTCCAGTGAACATTAAACCTGGTGCTTTTAAATTGAGGTGGAGTAGTGGCTTAGATTGCGAGGTTTCCACGTACACTGAGTTACCTAGTATAGTGGGGAAGTATGAGGCTGCATTAGCTGAGTGTACTAGTACTTGTGCTTCTCTAGTTAACCTAATTTGGTTTAAAGCTATGAGGGGTGCTCTTACCTCGTAGTTTACGCTAATAATAGAGCCCTCAACATCGTTGAAGTGATTAGTAGTAATTGCGGGATATGATAATCTACCGGTGAGAAGTACTACTACGCCTTGTATATTGTGAAACTTATTTCCAAGAACTAAGGTATTCTCACCATTAATTCTCAAAACAGCACTACCAACTTTAATATCGTGGAAGATGTTATTAGAGATCGAAACATCGCGGCCCACAACATCTATCACTACGTCACTGTAATCACCAGGACCAATAACATTGCCCTCAATAACGTTCTTACCTAGGGCTATAACAGCCCTCACACAGCTAGTGCTAGCAGTGATCTGCGAGTTTACAAGTAAAGATCCCTCATCAAGCTCTACTGATAAGTCGCTATTATCATGAAAAGAGCAATTATAGAATAGTATATTGGATATCGAGCCTCCATTAAATCTTCTCACACCACTCTTATTACGCATAAATGTAGAGTACACTACTCTACCTCCTTGAACACTACCACTAAGACCTACGCTACAATTAGAGAACTCTGAGTTAACTACTCTAATATGTTTAGATTTTACATAAACACCTATCTCACACCCAGTAAACTTAGAGTTTTGTATAGTTAAATCATAACTGCTCATAGCGTCTTTAAAACCACATTTAAAATCCTCAACGTAAATATTGTCAAGAACAATTTTCTCAGTATACTCAGCATTTTCAAAACTCATAGCAATAGCTCCAGAGCCCCCACCATGTAATTTAATACTATGTATCTCTACGTTACTAACTCTACTATCTCCAGCTCTAAACACACACTTAGCATGTGTACTCGGCAAAGTAATCTTAACAACACCAACTCCAACTACATGGATATTACTGTAAAGTGGTATTTCCTGTAACCTGTACTCTCCACTTCTAAATACCATTACCCCACCTCTCATATCCTTCAATACTTCAAAAGCTCTACTCACAGCTTCCGAGTGATCCCGGGAACTAGCTATAACCTCCCCACTAATAGTGCGCACAGAGACTTCCTCACCAACCTTATATATAACTATATCAGCCCACAACGGTATCTTCATAAAGAAATACACCCATACACTTCACTCACTTCCTTCAAAAACTTTAAAAGTAATTAATTTCCACTCCAAGCTTCACTTAAAACTTCACAGAGATCCCCACATCTTCTCTGTAAAAAGTACACTGCAAAATAAGGTTATTAGGTGGTGTTTTAGTAGCTCTTAAAGCAATTAGCTGATATTCCCCCATGTTAATAGTGGAGTTTTGGTGTGTATTTTGAGCTCTGTGAGGTCTTGGAGAAGTAATGTTGAGGGTGTTGAAGTAGAGGTTTTGGAGTTTACGGGTACTGTTGAGACTGTGGAGAGGGCTTCTAAGCTTAGTGGTTACTCTGCCTCGCAGATAGTTAAGACTCTGTTATTGAGAGCTGGTGGAGACTACATTGTTGTCGTAGCGAGGGGTGATCGGAGAATTAATCTCGAGAAAGCTACACAAATACTAGGCACAAGGACTACTCTAGCAACGCCGCGAGAAGTTAAATCTGTTCTTGGAGTTGAAGTTGGAGCTGTTACACCACTCTTACCGTGCATTAAGAGCTTAAGAGTAATTGTAGATCCAGCTATATTAGAATATGAGTACATTATATGTGGCGGTGGATCACTAAATAGACTCTACAAGGTTAAAACAAGAGATCTACTAAACTACCTCAACCCTGAAATCACAGACATATTTACTACTCAATAACAGGTAGTCTTTACTTTAATCCTTTCTCTAAAATCCTCCACTAGACTTCAATATCTCTTTAAGTTCTTCTCTACTGAGTCTGCCTTAACTCTTTAAAAGTAATTTCCAATTCAAGCTTTTTAACTTCCAGTAAAGCACCTGCTGAATATTCACCTTAATACATGGATAACTAAGTAGCACTAGTTCACTTAAAACCTCGAATTTGGAGATATCACGGCAACCTTAACTTCACAAGCTATTTTCACTGCTTAGTTATAACGCTCACATCTAGATATTTAGTTACTTCCTCAGCGTACTGGAAGAATGTTGGTACTCCGCCTATGTGTATGAAGATTACTTCGCTATTTTTCTCAATAAATCCCCTCTCTACTAGCTTTACTAGCCCGTAGAGTGCCCTACCAGTATATATAGGGTCTAATAGTAGTCCTTCAAGCCTAGCTGCCATTACAATTGCCTCTACGACTTCTCTACTTACAGAGCCATAGCCACCTAACCGAGGATCCTCGTAGATGATGACTTCTTCAGGTGTTATTTCGTAGTTAACACGTAACATCTTAGCAGTAGAGTTAAACAGCCTTGCAACTCTCTCAGAGAGAACAGAAGCACTTACACCATCACTAACACCTATAACCTTGACATCCTCTACACCTACTAGTTTAAGGCCGAGTAGTAGACCTGCCTGTGTAGCTCCGGATCCAGATGCGTGGACGATGTATTTTGGCCTACACCCATAATCATAACACTGCTCCATGATCTCTAGTGCTACAAGCACATATTCCAATACACCGAGCTCGCAGGCAGCTCCAGGGGCGGAATGATATATGGTCTATGACTCTTAAACTTAAGCTCCTCTACGAGCTTGTTAACAGCCTCGTCAGCCTCATCTACACTATTAATATATACTAGCTTAGCGCCTAGTACTAAGTCTAGTAGTATATTGCCCTGAAC
>CAZMCE010000005.1:0-37071 GCA_964564855.1 uncultured Thermosphaera sp.
GCTAATTTCATAGCTATTAGAGGGCCAGAAGTACTCAGCAAGTGGGTTGGAGAATCCGAGAAAGCTATTAGACAGGTCTTTAGAAGAGCGCGCATGGTAGCGCCTGCAATAGTGTTCTTTGACGAGATAGATTCAATAGCGTCAATTAGAGGTAGCGATCCTAGTGGCGTAATAGATAGAATTGTAAACCAGCTCCTAACAGAATTAGACGGTATACAACCATTACGTAGAGTTACAGTTATAGCTGCAACTAATAGGCCAGATCTATTGGACCCCGCTCTTCTGAGACCTGGCAGATTTGACAAGTTAATTTATGTGCCGCCACCAGACTTTAAAGCTAGAGCAGAGATATTCAAAGTTCACACTAGGAAAACACCTCTATTAGAAGATGTCAATATTGAAGAGCTTGCTAAGCTAACAGAGGGCTATACAGGAGCTGATATAGCAGCCGTATGTAGAGAGGCCATAATGATCGCGCTGAGAGAAGTATATATGAAGAGCGGCTCTCTTCAAGTAGTTAAAATAGGAAGAAAACACTTCTTAGACGCCCTCTCAAAAATCCCACCAAGCCTAAGTAAAGTAGATATTGACATGTATGAGCGACTTGCACGAGAAATTAAGAAAATGGGAACTAGTGGGGGATTTAGAAGAGTTCAATTACCGTATGGTTAGTGAATCTACAAAGAGCGTGTTAACGTAGTGAAGAGCAGAGAAATGAGAGAGAACACTCTACCGGCTTCTTTTATGAAACTAGTAAGAGAACTAGGTAAACTCGCCGAAAAACTCGTAAAGTACAGATTTAGATTTTTACTCGTGATATCAGGTTCTGAGCCACATAAACTCGGCTTACTCTCTGCTAGGGCTGTAAATTACTATGTGAAGAAGTATAGGAGTGAAAGTAAGAGTAATGGAGTTAAAGGACTCTACGTCTATCACGATGAATTTCCTGAAGCTCTTGAACTAAAAGAGGTTTTTGAAAAGAAAACTTTGTCTGAAAACTTAGTAGAATTTGAATACGCCATCTATGAGAGAAGCGAGAAGTACCTCGGCACTACAGTTCAAGTACTTGTAATGGATCTTACTAGAGATCTAAAACCAAACGATGTGGGTAGACTCGTGGGCATTGTAGAGGGTGGAGGATTAATAGTGTTTTTAACACCACCATGGGAGAGCTGGGATATGTTTAAGACGATTTTCAAAGAAACACTGACAGTACCGCAATTTCCCGAACCCAGACATGTTTTTATAACTTGGTTTAAAAAGAAATTATTAGAACATGATGGCATAGCAATATACGACGCTGATAATAATAAAGTTCTCAAGAAACCTCTATTAAAGAGAGAAGTTTTTAGCGTAAGGCAAGCTATTGAAATACCTAAAGACAGGATCTTTCCTAGAGAAGTCTACGAACTCGCACTCACAAGAGACCAGGTCAACGTAATAAAGATCATTGAGAATTTCTATGAAAAGCCTAAGAAAAACTCGAAGAAAGTATTTGTGTTAACAGCTGATAGAGGTCGTGGGAAGAGCTGTGCTATAGGTATAGGTGTAGTTGGATTTATACACTGTTTAAGAAAAATAAAACCTAGAGTTAGAGTTCTCATAACCTCTCCTGAGCCTAGTAATGTTCAGTCCTTAATGATGCTTGCCTCTAAGACACTTGAGAAACTTGGGTTTAAGTATGAGTCTAGTAAAAAAGAAGGCTATACTGTTGAGCTGAGAGGTCCTGGATTCAGTATTGAATACTGGGAGCCTGTAGTTATACCTAAGCTTAAAGGAGACCTCGTAGTAGTTGATGAAGCTGCAGGGATTCACGTACCGCTTCTCTACAAGATCCTTGAAGCTCACGATAGGCTCATATTCTCAACAACTATTCACGGATATGAGGGTTCAGGTAGGGGTTTTTCAGTCAGGTTTCTAAAGAGATTAAAAACCATGGAGAACATTACACTATACCAGTACGAGATGGAGGAGCCTATTAGGTATAGTTTAAATGATCCTATTGAAGAGTGGCAGTTTAAGACACTCCTATTGGACGCGGAACCAGCAGATCTCGACGAGAAGGATCTCGAAGACGTGGAGCTAAAGAGGCTTCTATATGTTAAGTATGAACCGGAAGAGCTATTTACAAAGGAGAACGAGTTAAGACAACTCTTCGGCATATATGTACTAGCTCATTACAGAAACGAACCAGATGATCTCGGGATGCTGGGCGACGCTCCACATCACTTTATAAGAGCTGTGAAGACTAGTTCTGGTAAAGTAGTGTGTGCTATACAAATAGCTCAAGAAGGACCCATAGACGACAAGACTGCAGTAGAACTTCTCAGAGGTGGTAAGATTCCAGGAAATATACTACCAGATAGGTTCTTAAAACACACAAGGTTATTAGAGTTTGCAAGTAGTGTAGGGTGGAGAATAGTTAGAATTGCAACACACCCTACTGTTCAGGGTAAAGGTATTGGTAGTTGGGCATTGCAGAAAATATTTGAAGAAGCCTCTGAGAGGGGGCTTGAGTGGGTTGGTTCTGGTTTTGGTGTAACAGACGAGTTATTGAGATTTTGGATTAAAAATGGTTTTAGCGTCATTCATATTAGCCCCGAGAGAAACCCTGTAAGCGGTGAGTACACAGTACTAGTTATTAGACCACTTAGTGAAAAAATCTCTAGGCTAGTAGAAATCGCTAAATATGAGTTTAAGGTGAAAATGCTTAATAGTATAGCTGTGAATTATAGGGAGTTAGAACCTGAGGTAGCTTTATTACTACTAGATAGTGAACCCTATCCTTGTAATGATCTCAATGAGTACTTCACACCAATCAATATTGATAGATTGTGGACTTACTGTATAGGACCAATGACTTTTGAGGCTGCCGCAGACTTAATGTTTAAAATTAGTAGACTTAATTGGCTACTTCCCAGAGATAAGAGACCTGTACTTAGTAGACTTCAAGAACTCTTATTAATTACGAAGGCTCTTCAGGGGCGTTCTTGGGATGAGGCTTCAGAACTTCTTAAAAAACCTGTTAAAGTTCTTCAAGAAGAGGGGCATAAAATAGCTTGTATATACTTCGAGTACTTAACTAAAAAGTCACCAGATAGATTTATCCCGGGAGTTTACGTAGACCAGTATAGACAAGCAAATGGTGTAGTTCTCTGACTCTGATCTTTAGAGTAGACCCCTCTAATCCAGACTCCTATATTATTAAGCAGGTCGCTAAGATTCTTAGAAGTGGCGGTATAGTTGCTTTTCCCACCGAGACTGTTTACGGACTTGGTGCTGTAGTGTTTAATGAAAATGCTGTGAGGAAGATCTTTATAGCTAAGAACAGGCCTCTTGACAATCCACTGATAATTCACATAAGTGATCTAGAGATGCTAGATCTCGTCGCGGTAAATATACCTGAAAAGGCATTTAAACTCATAGAGAAATTCTGGCCTGGACCCCTGACCCTTATTTTACCTAGAAATCCCAGAGTACCCAAAATTGTTTCCGGAGGTCTTAACACGATTGCTGTGCGTATGCCAGCTCACCCAGTTGCTCTCGCACTTATAAGAGAAACAGGCGAGCCTATAGCTGCACCAAGTGCTAACTTAGCCGGTAAACCAAGTCCCACTACTGCTGAGCACGTTACTCAGGATCTTTATAATAGAGTAGACGTAATAGTAGATGGAGGTGAAACTCTCTATGGTGTGGAGTCTACTATTATTAACATACTAAGTGACCCACCTACATTACTGAGGCCTGGCGCTTACCCCATAGAAGAGGTTGAGCGTGTGCTTGGCGAGAAGATCGTCATACCAGACTACGCTAGGGGTTTAGAAGAAGCTCTCACCGCGTTAGCCCCAGGCATGAGGTACAGGCATTATGCACCTGAAACTCCACTAATACTAATTGATCCTGTATCAAGAGATCTAAGACTACTCGCTGAGAAAACACTGTCTACTATTCGAGAACACTATGACATCTACTCTAAAATATGTGTAGTAGCGTGTAAAGAGACTGCTAGTTTATATAAGCATATTAAAAAAGTCCACGTGATTGAAATCGGATCTAGGGATAACATATTTGAAATAGCCAAGAATTTGTACAAAGTACTGAGAATACTTGATATGTTAAAATGCGATATTGGAATAATTGAGGGTTTTGAAGATCGCAGTTTGGGTCTCACAGTAATGAATAGACTTAGAAAAGCCTCTTCCAAGAGAATACTAGCTTAGAGCTCTTCTCTCACTATTCTCTTAACTATGAGTTTAAAGTCGCCCAGTACTTCGCGAAGCACCCTGCTAACAGTGCTATAAACGTAATTATCAACAACACCACCATAAAGTCTAAGTACCGCCTCATTAAAACCTGGATAGAGGTGAAGACTCGCTACTATTGTATTATTGTAAATTATCCTAATACTATAAGAGTGTCTCTCAACCCATAGGCTATGCTTTTTAAGCTCATTTACAAGTCTATTTAATCTTCTAACGTCTCTACTTTCTATTAACACATTATCACTCTAATTTCTCAAATATTATAGTTTTAAAAGTTAAAAACATCGTGAGGATATATCTCCACAGTGGGATGATTAGGCTCTACAAGGGCTGAGTAGTTGATGTGCCCGCGCAGGGATGACTGCTCCTCTAAGAACAATTCACAGTAACAATAAGCCAGCATGGAGCTATAAGAGCTAGTTTAGCGTGTAAAATCACTTATATCATATTCTTCAAATTCCTTTATTTTCCTAAACAATTCTTCATCTGTTAGCCTTACTGCTTTTCTCTCTAGAGCCTTTGCACACTTGCCATCAGGTAGTAAGCTATTAATTCGACAAGTCGCATATTGACACTCACCACCAATACAATCACTCCCCGTAAGCCTACACTGGGCTACTCTAAGTATGCGTCCTTTAATAGGCTTATTTGCAATAAACAAAGCATCTCTTCCACATAGAAAGAGCGGGCATAAAGGATTACACCTATCCATTAGTGGCTGAGGCTGCACTTTGACTTCCTCTACTCTACTAGTAAAACGTGGTGGCTTATCACGAGGATAAAAAGATCTATCTCTACTAGTAGAGTCATGCTTAGAATGCTCCTTAGTGCTTCTCATAGAGGCACCTAATATATTGAGCTAGACACCACATGATATATAGGTGTAAAAGGGCTTAATATTTTTTCGTGCATTTACAACTAAGGCTTCCACCAACTAAACACATAGTAGTCTACTCTACCACTGTAAACAGCAACTACAAGTTTTTTTCGAACAGAGTGTAGTAGTCTACCAGCTCTTACAAACTCTATAGGATCGGCCTTGTCTTCTGCGCTATACACTAAAACTCCAAAAGGCGCGTGATCTACCCCAGGACCGTAACGGTATGCGAGGTAATCACAGCCGAATTTTAATCCTCTCCTTACGACAAATCCGCGCTTCTTAAGATCCACGTACACGTTATAAAGAGCTTCAAATCTTTCAATGTTTTTTGAACTAAAAGCTAAGAGATCTTCTAAACTAAGTAGTTTATTATCTTTAATGACCTTAACTTTACCTCTTTTCACAAGATAAGCAGCTTCTATTAGTGAAAGCTCAAGTGGCGCTGTAATATCTTTATTTCTAGGTTTATTTACGCCTAGAAAGGTTCCATAATACCCGCTCCAATATATTTTGTTAGCACAGGAGTAATCTAATACTACTGCTCTATTATGTAACAGGTACGCGTAGCACTCTTCCGTGTTTTCTACGTCATCGCTGATTTCACTAGTATTAGGTATCGTAGCTCTTCACCCGCGTTTTTCAAAAAATCACTTATTTCTTCTAAATGCTCGTATATGTCTTTTAGTATTAGGAGAGCAGAGATATAACCTGCATACTTACTATAGATTTCAAAGAGACCTCTTCTAAACTTCTCGTCAATGTCTTCCTCAATAACAAACACTTTATTAAGAGTTTCTAGGGCTTTTCTTGGGGCTACTCTTAACTTGTCTATAGAAGCCTCCAGAGCGTCTAATTGTTCCTTAAGCATTTCTATGAAGCGTATGAACTCGCTTGCCGCTTCTCTACCTATTAAGACATCGTTCTCAATCATTAATACAAATCTATAGCCTACGCTGTCAAGGTGTTGTATAATTCTATCTAAAATACGGGTTATTTCAATATAGCTCTTCGTGAACATCGCTATTTCGATGTTCTTAACAAGGTACTCCATTATTAGAACTTTCTGTTCCTCACCTCTCTCTTTGATATTTCTAACTTTACTATAAATATCAACTACTCGCTTCTTTTCAACATTGATGTCACTATACATATTTACAAGAGACTTCAACATTTCAATTTCGTCTCTCACAATCCTACATAGATTTATTAAGTGCTCCGTGGCTGTGAGTTCTACTAGAGCACTACCCCCCTCTATAGACACGGCGTTTTCCACCACTACTCTGCTTTAAGCTCGTGGAGAAGTAATAGATTAAGAGGTATTTAAAAAAGACTCTTCTCTCCACACTATAAAGCAGTCTTTAAATTGTAGCATAATATGGGTGAAGGCCTTTGCCTTACCTGGTTATTGATGCTCTTGCACGAGCTGTCGGCGAGCGCTACTCTACATTTGACGTAGTGGGCGCTGGGCCCCGTGTAGTTGCGGGTATACTTGAGGACTTTGAAGAAACTATTCTACTACCTTGCGAGAGTGTTATTAGCAATGTTGAGCTTGTAAAAAAGTTTGATGCTGTTTTTATCTCAGCTATGAGTAGTGACTATGAAGCATTAAGAAGACTTGTTATGAAGTTAAAAGAGGTTCAATTTAAGGGGCCTATTATAGTAGGTGGTCCTATAAGTTTTGAATATAGCAAAGTGCTCAGCGAGCTTCCCGTGGATTTTGTAGTTGTTGGAGAAGCTGAAATACCCCTTAAACATCTCGTAAACTGCTTTAAGAGTAGAGGAGATGAAAGCTGTCTCGACAAGACTCCAGCACTATCGTTTAGGGAGAGAGGAAAGATTAAATTGACATCAAGACATGTACACACACCTAAAGAGATGCTCTCAATTATTAAACCGTGGACTAAGATAGACTTATCTTACAAGCCTACATGGATATATAGATTTTATGTGGAGGTTTTAAGAGGTTGTAGTAACTTTGTTAGACCACTAGTTAAGAGTGGTGGACTTAACTGTCAATTTTGTATGAAATGCCGTAGTTCTAATCTCTCTGAGAGACTCTTATGTCCTGTTAACATACCTCCGGGTTGTGGTTTTTGTAATGTTCCTTACATGTTTGGCTACCCGAGAAGTAGAAGTGTAAGGTCTATAGTTGACGAGGTTGAAGAGCTCGTAGAGCACGGAGCTAGGAGAATAGTCCTGAGTGCACCAGATTTCTTAGATTACTGTAGAGAAGAGCTTGTGGAAGGCGTGTTGACAGATCCCTGTAATCCGCCTCCAAATGTTAATGTTATTGAGGATCTTCTGAACGCTCTATTCTCTATTGAAGATGTAAAGAGCGGTAAAGTTGTGATCATGATCGAGAATATTAAGGCCTGTCTTGTAAATAAAGAAGTTGGCAAAGTTCTCGGAAAGTACCTTAAAGGCACAACTGTACATATTGGTTTAGAAACCGGGTGTGATTGGTATAATGATAGGGTTCTCGGTAAGCCGATAGGGCTGAACCACGTACTACAGGCTTGTAGAATTCTCAGTGAAGCTGGTTTAAGACCATATGTTTATTTAATGCACGATTTACCCTTAGCCGGTAAAGAGGTATATTTAAACACTATGAAGGCTATAGAAGCTCTTGGAAGAGTAGGTGTTGAGAAAATCACGTTTTATAAGTATGTGAAGTTACCGGCTACAGCTTTTGAAAAAATATCAGAAGAGCAGAAAGAGGAGGATGTTAGTGAAATTATCAGAGAGCTCAAAAAGCTCATTAATAGGTATAATACTGCTATGAAGAGGCACCTAATTGGTGAGAGGATAGAAGTATATGTAGTTAAGAGCGGTAGTGGTTATTATGGATATCCTATTAAACACGGTCCTGTTGTAGTAATCTCCTCTAGGAGTATTCCTCACCGCGAAATTAATGGATGTAGAGGGGTGGTTAAGGTAACGGATATTAGTAGCAGAGTTATTAGAGGTGAGCTAGTTAGTATTTTAGAGTGCCCACAAAACACTTAAGCTTTTCGGCTAGAGCGAGTGCCCTGTTAGCCTCATCCAAGAGATCTCTATTTCTAAGTATAGAAGACGCTGCCTCAAGAATACTAATTATATAGGGAATACTTACTAGTACAAGCATTCTATGATAAGTGCTAACATATTTAAATAACTTATTGTCTTGTTGTACTTCTTGAAGAATACTTCTACTTCGCTCTAAAATATCAATAGTCAATGGTATAGAGTTCTCCACAGAATTAATAAATCCTATTACTAGTTCAACGTTATTAGAGACTGTAGCTATTTTACCCTCCTCAATTAAATCTTCAAAACGATCTACTAGATCTCTTAAACCCTGAAAAGCTTCATGTATACTCATTGTTTCCTAACCTTTCTTATAGTAGCTATACTGTTGTCAGCTACACCCTGCTTCTCTAAGTCAGCAGGATACACGTACACTACTTCCTCTCCAGGCTTAGCCTCAATTAGCTCTGCCATAAATGTAGCCTTTTTCTTACCCGCAACAACTATCTCCACAGTATCGCCGCTTTTTACACCAAGAAGTTGTGCTATTGTACTAGGCACTCTTGCCACCGGCTTATTTAAACTTCTGTCAAACCGTATTCTAATTCTCTTCTCAGGTATGCTCTCTTTTTTCTTGCCGAGAATCTCTGATGCAGGAGGTATAATTGCGATAAGTTTTGAAACATCTATCTTCGACTCTTTAATATTCTCTTTGTGAGACTCCTCGCTCAATATAGTCCCCCTATACCTATCTATTCATAAGCACAATTTATATGTTGAAAGAGCCGTTCACGATCTTTCCCTTATAAAGGCACCGTAATTAGCCGATTTAGTCTACTAGAACAGATTAAAACCAAGTTCTCTCAGGAGTAAGGTATTAAGGTATTCTGAGAGCTTATCAATACTGACTCTAATTTGTTGTGTAGTGTCTCTGTCTCTGACAGTTACAGTATTGTCTTCTAGTGTCTGATAATCGACTGTTACTGCGTATGGCACACCAATCTCGTCTACTCGAACATACCTTCTCCCAATACTGCCTTCCTCGTCGTAGAATACTCTAAAACCTTTTTTCACGAGATCCCTGCATATGCTCTTAGCAACACTGATCATCCTCTGATGTTCTGGCTTCTTACCAGCTACTAAGGGAAATACTGCTACGTGGTATGGAGCTATATATGGCGGTAACCTTAAGATAGCTTTTCCGTCACGCTCGCTATAGGCGTATTCTAGCACCACGTAGAGTAACCTCTCCACGCCAAATGAGGGTTCAACTACGTGTGGATAGATCTTTTCTCCATGTATTTTCACTTCTTCTCTTTTAATAATAAAGCACTCTCTAGGAAGATTTATATCGGCTACTACTACACTATTTTTAGCTGAGAGCTCTTTAAAAAGTTCTTCTGGACTACGCTGTGAAAGCTCTCTCATAACCTCTGAGTATTTTGAAGCGCTGATTAGTCTCAAGATTTCTTGGGGATTAGGATACGCTGTCTCTACAGTTTTAACTATAGGAGTTTCGTATTTCTTATAATACGTTAAATCAGCCTTGCTGAACTCAGCGTGTCTCTCGAGATCATATGTTGTCCTATAGGCATAGCCAGCAACCTCGATCCAGCCATATCTCGACGTATAGACCTCTTGATCAAAGGTCTGAGCAGAATAGTGTGCTCTCTCATGTGGAAGTTTCTCGAAAAATCTTATTTTACTTGCTGGTATTCCAAGACTCTTTACAAAGAGATTCCCAACACCCATCCAGTATGCAAGCCAAGCTGATTTAACAACTCTATTCTCTATTAACTCCTTCACTGTAATTTCAATGGGCTCTTCAATACCCTTCACTCTCATATCGGCTGTTACAACTCTGAGTTTCTCACTTAGAATTCTCTCTGAAATGCCCTTGATTTCTACAGACTCTCTCTCAGGGTCAAAAAAGAACTCTACTTCCATGATTGTGAACTCTCTTAGTCTTAAAAGTGCTTGCCGAGGTGAGATCTCATTCCTAGTCACTCTACCTACTTGTGCTAATCCTAGAGGAAGCTTCTCTCCAACTACTCTTAGCATTTTTGCAAAATTTATAAACATGCCCTGAGCATGTTCTGGCCTTAAATAACCCGGTGAGCCCTTATATGGACCTATTTCAGTGGCAAATAGCAATAGTGCTGATGATACTGGCTTGAACACGCCACCACACTCAGGACACTTTAAGTTGTATTTCCTTATAACCTCATCTATTTCTCGTAGTGAACAGCCCTCCACGTCTATACCAGTAAACTCCTTCACCAGGTGATCAGCTCTAAAGACTTTACCACAACTAGAACACTCAACCACGGGGTCTGTGAAGTGTTCTTCGTGACCACTAGCCTTGAATACCACTCGTGGATTAATAATCGGCGTCTCTATTTCGACGACATTTTCCTGTGAGTAAACAAAGAACTTTAACCACAAGTCTATAATACCCCTTTTAATAAAAACACCAACAGGACCAAAGTCGTAAAACCCAGCTACTCCCCCGTAAATTTCAAATGAAGGCCAAAATATCCCTCTCCTCTTAGCCAGATCCATTATCTTGTCGTGTAAATCACTTTGAGTCAAAATGACCAGCCCTACTTCTAAACTCACAAAGCTTTAGATTTAATATAGGATTAAAAATGCTCTATAAGCGAGCTAAATAATGTTCATAATTAGAAGTCTTTTTTAAGGAAGAGAAGAGGTCAAATATTAGTAGAAATTATTGTTTCAGAGTAGAGGTGTTATCTGAGTGGCTTGGAGCGTCATCTTCCAGGAACTAATTTTTGGCTGCGTTGAAAACAAGAACTCTCCTATAGGTGTGGTGGGAGTTCCAGTAGATCACACTTGCACGTATAGACCTGGATCTAGGTTTGCCCCAGCTAAGATCAGAGAGGCATCCTGCAATATTGAATTGTACTCTTTAGCATCAAATTTATTTCTCGACGATGTGGGTTTTAGAGACTATTTTGACCTACAACTACCTCCTAGCGACATTGAACACTTATCTAATTATGTGAGAATAGGACTTGAAAATATATTTAGAGAACACCGTGGACTACTCGTTATTCTCGGCGGCGAGCATTTATTAACATACTTCTCCGTGAAATCAATATTCAAGAATATTGACACGCTCGTAGTTTTAGATGCCCACTTAGATTCTAGAAATGAGTACTTAGGCTCTACGCTTAATCATGCTACTTTTCTCAGGAGACTTCTAGAAGAACACCCTGACTTAAATGTAATTCATATAGGTTCAAGAGCTTACAGTAGAGAAGAAATTGAATTTGTTTTGAAAAAACATGTAAAGTTTTTTAATGTGCTGAGCACTCAGCGCGGAGAGCTTGACTTCAAGGATCTAGGACGCACATACCTGAGCATAGATATGGATGTCTTCGACCCTGCTTACGCTCCTGGAGTTTCAAATCCCGAGCCTTTTGGAATAGACCCTGTAGTATTTGTGAATATTCTTAAACGTGTATATGAAAGTTCTTCGAAGATCCTCGCAGTAGATATTGTGGAAGTTAATCCCCTAATAGATCCTAGCAGTGTAACAAGTATTCTTGCCGCTAAAATAGTCCTAGAAATATCTGGACTATATGTGGTGAGTTATAAGGAGAAGTTTATATAGAGGTATTTAAATTTAAAGTTACTAATTTAAATAGCTCTTACAATTCTATATGACTTAGCTACTTTATACACTATTTCATATGTACATTTAGGGCATCTTACTTGTCTCCCATATATCCTAGAAATTTCTTCTGGATCAAATACATAGCCACACTTACCACACTTGTACTTAGCCATACTCCCACTCTCCATAATTCTCAGAAATCTCAATGTCCATGCTAATTATAATGTATATTTTTAAGCTTTTAAAACATAGAATCACGTGGTGGTGGTATACTAAGTTATGCCTACAAGTACTCGTGAAGAGCTACCTGAAGAGGTGCTCGAAAAACTACTAGTAGAACAGCCTTTAATAAAAGTTAGACTTGATACAAGAAAATTCGGTAAAGCAGTAACTGTTATCGATGGCCTACCAAATGACAAAGACTTGTTAAAACAATTAGCAAAGTTTTTTAAAGTAAAATTAGCTACGGGAGGTACTTTTAGAGAAGAAGAGGGTAGAATAGAGCTCCAAGGTGATCAGAGGCAAAAAGTAAAACAACTGCTTATTGAACAACTCGGAGTAAACCCAGAAAACATTATAGTAATGTAGTCATTATTAACGTATATTATAAGTTTAAATAGAGATTTTTATTTTCCTCTTTAACATATGAAACTAGTGTGTGAGTATAGTTAATTAGTGAGATTAAATGCTTACTCTTCTATTTTTATGCTTAAAGCGTCAGTGAGCTCTTTATACCTATTTCTCACAGTAACTTCAGTAACACCAGCTACACTTGCAATTTCTTTCTGTGGTCTTTCAATACCTAGTTTTTCACATGCAAGATACACAGCGGCAGCTGCTAGTCCCACTGGGTCTTTACCGCCTGTTATTCCGTATTCTCTAGCTTCTTTAAGGATCTCTATTGCTACTTTTACAACTGATCCTGGTAATCCCAGCGCGTGTGCTATTCTAGGAACAAAGTCTGCGGGATCTGTTGTTGTCACCTTAATGCTCAGTTCTCTTAGTAGTAGTCTATAACATCTCGCTATATCTTTTCTCTCTACACGAGAGTACTCTGCTATTTCATCGAGTGTTCTAGGTAATTTCCTTATTCTACAAGCGAGATATATTGCTGCTGCAACAACACCCTCAATACTTCTACCTCTTACAAGACCCTTTTCCACGGCTTCTCTATATATTTTAGCTGCCTCTTCACGGATATAAGATGGGAGATTCATGAGGGCTGTTAATCTATCAAGCTCGTTCATTGCCTGAACTAGATTTCTCTCTATACTTGTTAGTACTCTAGTTCTTGCCTGCCACTTTCTTAACTTACTTAACTGATATCTCTTGTTAATAAGTGATTTACCCGATGCATCGCGATTCATGTAGTCTATTACTGTAGAAAAGCCCATGTCGTGTACTGTTGGTGTTATAGGACCGCCTGTTCTAGCTCTCTTCTCTTCTTCCTCAGGTGTAAATGCCCTCCACTCTGCTCTATCATCAATAACCCGATCCTCTATGACCTCGCCTGTCTCTAAGCACACATACTCTGATCTCGCGACGTCGTATACTACTTTATCAGGTGGACATCTTTCTTCTTTTTCACTACTGGTTAGTGTTTGTTCGGAAGAAGAATTCACCTGATTAAATTCTTCTAGAAACACCATTTATACCACCTTTTAAGCCGTGTATCTTTTTACAAATCCCCTTATAAACTTAACGCAAAGCTTATAAATAATCCTCATAAAATTCCTTATAAATACTGCGTTTTAGAGTTAAAAAGTCTTTTGTAGTTAAAATATAACTGGTTGCAAAGATAGCCGGGTCGTCTAGCGGCCAAGGATGCGGGGCTTTGGCCGAACACGGAAGAAACCCCGTGACCGGGGTTCGAATCCCCGCCCGGCTATTTTACTTTTAAACTATTTTTTCATTAAGCTTCACTGGAAGGAGGTGACAGTATTGTGGAAGTAAAAACTAGGCTTCTTTATCAAGAAGATTCTTATTTGAAAGAGTGTGAGGCTACTGTTACTTTTATTTCTGGGGAATTGGTGTTTTTTGACAGTACTATTTTTCATCCTAGAAGTGGTGGTGTTGATCATGATAGGGGCTTTGTAGAATTTAACGGTAAGAGATTAAGTGTTGTTGAGGTTTTTTTAGATAAAAATAGAGGTGATGTGGCTCACAGAGTTCTAGGTGTGGATAGCTGTGATCTTAAACCAGGTGTAAAAGTTAAACTTATAATTGATTGGAATAGACGTTACAGGTTAATGAGACTTCACACAGCTGCACATATAATATCAAGTGTAATGTATAGCGAGTATGGTGCTCTAGTATCTGGTGGTAACATAACAGAGGATCATGCATACGATGATTACACTCTCGAAAAAATGGACAAGGAGATCTTTACTAGGGTTATTGAAAAAGCAAATGAAATTGTAAGTAAAGACTTAGAGGTTAAGATATATTGGCTTCCACGTGAAGAAGCTCTACGAATACCTGGAATCGTAAAGCTAGCCTCGAGAACTCCGCCTGACGTAAAGAACCTGAGAATAGTAGAGATACCGGGCGTAGACATACAAGCTGACGGTGGACCTCATGTGAGGAAAACCAGTGAGATAGGAAAAATAGTGTTTTTGAAAGCCGAGAGTAAGGGCAAGGCTAAGAAGAGGCTCTACTACACTGTTCAGCCGTGATCGCCACGAAACGAGTATTTAAGACACACACAGTAACATATATAATGGCCCGATGAAGCACCGTCGGGAGACTACCCACTGATTAAATAGCTGTGAAGAGTCCCCTGGCTATGAGGGTTAATGATGAACTTTCAGCGGACAGATTTTTAACAAGTTTTCAAGTGAAGAAATAGGTCGCGGCTGAATCAATTAGAGTATTGAATACGGCACTTTAAAAGCCGTGTTATATTTTCCCATGATATGCTAAGTGTTATTAGGATTTAAGAGCTACTCTGTATATAAGGGCCGGGGTGCCCGAGCGGACTAAGGGGGTGGGCTCGAGCTCCAGCGAAGGATTAAGAGAGACCCACTGCCCCTCTTGAGGGGGCGCGCGGGTTCAAATCCCGCCCCCGGCGCTCAGATCACTTAGTGATTTTCTATGTATGTTAAGGCTAGATTTTATAAGAATTTAAGTAGTGATGTTGTGAGATGTGAAGTCTGTGAGAGAGCCTGTACTCTTAGAAGTGGTCTACGTGGTGTTTGTAAGAACTATGTGAATGTTAATGGTGAACTCTACCATGTGGGTTATGGCAAGTTGAGTGCTATTGAGAGTAGACCTATTGAAATCAAGCCTCTCTACCATTACTGGCCTGGGTCTACGGCTCTAACATATAGCAATTACGGCTGTAATTTTTACTGTCCCTGGTGTCAAAATGACCATTTGAGTTATAGTGAGCCTCCGCGAGATAATCACATAATTTCACCTGAAGAGCTAGTTAAATTAGCTATTCTAAACGGCGATGAAGGTCTTTCTGCGAGTTTTAATGAACCTATAACAAATCTAGACTATGTAATAGACGTCACTGAGATAGCTGTAAAACACAACCTGTACTCTATGATGGTGACAAATATGTATTTTACCACTAGGTCTCTGAAAGCCGCCATAGAGGCTGGCATAGATGGCTTCTCAGCTGACATTAAAGGTTGTCCGACTATGAAGAGGGCCCTGGTAGGAGTTGATCACAACGTGATCTTTAGAAACGCTAAAATGGCGGTTAACATGGGGGCACACGTTGAAATGGTATATCTAGTAGTGACTAATACAAACGATTTTGACGAATGTGTTAAGTGGATTATTAACACTCATCTCAGAGAACTAGGCCACGAAGTCCCCCTACACATTAATAGATATTACCCAGCACACAGATGGCGCGAGCCCCCAACACCTGTAAGTCGACTACGTGAAATTCGAGACTACGCTGTAAAAGAGGGTTTAAAATACGTCTATATTGGCAACATATGGGACCCTGAGTTTGAGTCTACAAAGTGCCCAAAGTGCAATAAAATACTCATACATAGAAGTGGCTATAGAATACTAGGAGTTTACTTAGACTACTCAAATAACAAATACATGTGTAGAAGATGCGGCGAAGTTATTCCTATAAAAGGCAAAATTATCTTAAAATAGATCAGTTCGAATTTTTCAGAAACCATAAAGGCTCTAAGAATGTAAAAGATACATTAAATACTATGGTTTTAGCATTGATCTTGAAGCTGTTTTATAATTAATTGTTAAAAGAATGAAAACTATTAAACCCAATAAGAGAGCAACTAAGAGAACTAGAAATTAATCTAGTTTCACAGCTTGTAAACGTGGGACCTCTTGCTATTAAAGCTGATATCGGTGAGAGGGGTTATGTGACATTTATCCTTAAAGATAGAGATCTTGTATTTAATGAGAAAACTCTATAGTAATATAATAGTTTCTTTTGGCAGTGAACTCTATACTATACTAATTACAGAGCTAGCTATGAACAGGGATATTGTTTGTTTTAGAGATTGTTGTGGATACTAGTGGTAGTGAGGTTATTAAACGCCGACTAACGCTTTCAAAAGCACTAAAGCTAACATAGCTTCCAAAATAACACAAATATTTAAACAAGCAAACGGTCTTCTATAGAGATAGGTGCATTAACAACTGCTACTACGATTTGATAAAAAGAATGGTATGATTCACGAGAACAAAAGAAAAATAACTTCGATAGGTCCTTGTGATAGAATTAAGGAATTAGTTAAGAAAGTGCGGGGGGTGGGATTTGAACCCACGCAGGCCTACGCCATCGGGTCCTAAGCCCGACCCCTTTGACCAAGCTCGGGCACCCCCGCACTCTTCCAGTCAACTTAATATACCTGTTTTTCTGGGATTATAAATGTATTTCACGTGTTCTTCTATTACTTGTTTTAGTGCTCTTTTAGCGTAGTTGTAGAGGTCCTCGGTAATTAATCTCTTTTCAAGAGCTCTATCTAGATCTTCTTCGTCGACTACTTTTACCTGACCATCGGGCAGGATCACTATATCTGCGAGTAGATCGTGGTATTTAACTAGACCAGGAGCGATTTCTGGAGGCGTGTTAATGTTAATATAACTACCAAGCCACTCTTCTCCTCTGTAGTAATTGTGCACTAATACCGGCTGATCACTCCTGGCAACTACGTAGTCAATATCTCCTGGTTTCTTCTCTATACCTAATCCATCGTAAATGCCACTAGACTTCATTATTCTCTTAGCTACTAATAGCACATAGCCATTATCTAGGATAGAGACGTCTAAGACCTCTCCTTCACGTAGAGAAATCCTCTCACCTGTAGGCTTAATGTGTATGAACTCTACTTCACGCCTCTCTTTAAGCTTGTTACATATATAGTTCAGAAGCTTCAATGAGATCTCATGACAACACGTAACGTTAGTCATAATGCTCTCTAGTGAATCCACCAGGTCACTTAAACCTGAGGATTTTAGTGAGTGATGCATTTTGATAGTTGGAGTAACAGTGCCTCTAACTTCGTCTAATAAGCTCTTAGCTAAACTGGTAACTCCTACTAGCCCTATAAACTCTCCATCTCTAAGTTTCTCAGGACTACTTAAACTCTGAGCTCTCTCAATCACGTTTCTATACTCTGAGATAAGCCTGTTTATCTCATCGAGGATCATTTCACTACTAGCATATTTTGAACTACTTCTAAAGTGAATTCCAAGACCACTACCCATAAGTTTAGTGAGAGCTATAGATGACAATCTCGCCCTAACTCTACTATCTCTAATATGCTCTGAGAACGTTATTTTAGGATTGCCGTGCACAATTGCCAGGATCTTGCCGCGAATTGTAAAATTTCGAGTAAGCAGGATTTTCTCGCCAGGTTTTAGTGGAGCTTTCTTCACACTTACAATTACACTAGAACCGGGGGTTTCCCTGCACGGTGTTAATACACCCGTGAAGTCTCCTAAACTCACTTTGCAGAGCTCTCCAAATCTCTCTATAACTAAACCCTTATACACAGCGTAGAGCTCTACACTAGATCGCCATGTAAACACGTATTTCAGAACATCTACTAGTATGCTGTATACTTGTAGTGCTTCTCGCGGAGATCCTATAACTAAGATCTCATCTTCTACATTTGTAGACTTTACCGTTACATCTGCTGGAAGTGTGCTCGACTCTATTGAAAATCTTTCCGCAATCTTCTCACTAGCCTCCACGATCTTGAAGCCCTTATCTAGCAATATCTTAGAAATCCCCGTGGCGTATATACCGCGTACACGCACATTAATAACATTCATGAAATAATCCCAGTCTTAGTGTTAATGCTCTAAAAACACTTCTATTCTCGCTGATAAATAGGAAAAAGAAGATCTAGTCTTCTCATAGTTAAACTCGTCATGTTTCTTTTAACCCCTCATACGCCTAGTCTTTGACAGTCTCAAGTATTGATATAACCTGCCATATCTTTGTACGAGCACTTAGAGACATGTTAGGATCTTGGCTGACTTGTTCTAGTGCACCTATAGCATTAGCTGCCCTAACACCGGGTGTGTATTTTGTGTCTTTTAAATAGTTGAGGGCCTCTATGGCTGCTCTCCTAATATTCCTAGGTATAGCTGTGTCATTAACAATTGTCATAAGTATATACATTGCATTCTTTATTCTAGCTTCATTATCCATGACACGGCTCATTTCACTACCCACCCCCTAGAGCTTAGTTGAGTATTTTAGTCTTATATTAGGCTTTCCACTCTAGTAACACTATTACTATAATAACCAGTACACAAACTTTAAATTACAGAGTCTTTGGTTATGAAATAGCACTATTCCACATGGTGTTTAGTATGTCGACAAGTGTGGATCCAACAAAAATAATGGCAGAGCTTCTTAAATCAGGAGCTATAATGCTCGCAGAAACTTGCCCTGTAGAGGGCTGTCACTTACCTTTATTTAAACTGAGAACAGGCGAAGTCATATGTCCTATTCACGGTAGGGTACACATAGTTAAAACTGAGGAAGAAGCTAGGGAAGTTTATACTAGGACATATTTACTATATATTCTCGAGAAACTAGAAGTATACACGTTAAAAACTGTTGAGAACTTATTAAACTCACCTGATATAGAGCCAACAGAGTACATTAAGTGGCTAGAAGTACTTGAAAGAATTCATAGAATAAAATCTCAACTAACCTCTAAAACCTAATAACATTTTCTCCTCAATAGCTTTAAACACCAATTTCCTCACATCACTATAAACCTCGTTGAGATCGCGTGAAGCGTCAATAAGAGTAAGTAGTCCCAACTCTACTAGTTTTAGGTATACGTCTCTAACTTTGTATTGTAATTCTAATTTTTCAAATTCAGGAAACCTTGAAGAAATACCCGATTTTCTCTTAATAGCTATTGCCGGGTCAACGTCAAGGTATATTGCTATATCCGGTTTTAATGCCCACTTATTAACTTCAAGTATCCACTCCACTGGAGCTCCTTGTGCACCCTGATATGCGACGCTACTATAGTAATACCTATCACATATAATAACATGGCCCTCTTTGAGTGCAGGTATCACTTTAGACTTCACATGTAAAAGCCTATCTAACGCAAAAATAAGCGTATCTATATATGGATCTCTTAGATCACCCAGCTTAGTCTTCACTAAACCCACGATCTCCGAATCTGTAGGCTCAAAGGTATAGAGTGTTTTAAAGCCCTTTGCTGAGAGCTCACTGATAATCATATTAGCTATACTAGTTTTTCCAGAACCATCTATGCCTTCAAGAACTATAAAAACTCCTCTACTCTCTCCTATAGAGTAATAATACACCTCCACACACCTCTAAATACAAATTACTGTGAGTATTCTTCACAAGCCTCACAAACTCTTCATACTTCTCCACAGTAAAAAGAGGTATTTCAGCGAGTACACAGCCTGCAATCAACATGGGTTCTACTTCTGCTACAAGGATACATCGAGGAGCTGTATTATTCCTCCTCAACGCGTAGATCACATATGGTGCTACAGTACTTCCCCTTGTGCCTTTAAAAACCAATATTTTATCGTGAAAACACACATTTTTTGAGTCTATAAAACATCCTCGTTCCGGATCAATCTCGCCGAAGAAACTTATATACCCATTTACTAAGACAACTTCTCCGCTACAAGGCCCTGGAACAATTGGTTTTACACTACCTCTATAAACCAGAGAGTTCTCTGACAATCTCCTCCACTCTTGCGAGTTTAACTTTAATTCTGTGAATTCTTTCGATGTAGAAAAGAGCTTTACCGCTATTAGTTAAGACATAGTCAAATTTCCCCTTGAATCTAGAAACAACAGGACATGTACCTGTAGCTACATCAACTCCCCTGGCCTTTAATTCCAGGACTATATCTCTATAAAGCTCTGCGAACTCTACTGGAATAGTTACAAGCAACTTGCCTCTCCGTATTCTCCCATATTTTCTCACTAATCTCCAAATTTCTACTAATTCATGTGGGCTAGTATGAGGACACCCTATATAACCCAGAATACTGCTACCAGAATATTCTCCACCAATGTAATTCTCCAATACGCTGTTTTCAACTTCAACACGCTCTTCTAGCTCCACTCTAAAAGTTCCGCGTGGTGTAGCACCATCTATTATAGCTAATGCATGACTACCACTAGCAGCCATAGAAGCCAGCATGCTCTTAACTTCATCTAATAGTACACTACGCAGACCACATATACACGGTATTGCCTTAATGTTCTCACCTATCCATAAACCTATTGCACCAATAGGCACTTTTAGGAGCGAAGTTGGCACCTTCACCTCTATCCTGCCTACGCGATTCTCAAGTAGGTGTAAACCGGCTTTATAAGTATAGCCTGTAAGAGAGGCGGCAAGAGCTACAGGACCTCCCTCTCTATTAGTAAACCCTCCATAAATAGAGTTAGCAAATATAACAGCACTACTCTCACCCCAAGCTAAGTGCTCTCCGGGTAGTGGTGGCTTGTAAAAGTAGGGTATACATGTATATGTAAGTTTAAACTCCATTTTTTCTAGTGATTCGTCAATTAGTTTCTGATATCCTACTAGTGAATTATCTATTATTTTTGAAAGCCCTGAATAGTCTATACATCCTGGATTAACTGTTGTAAAGACCCTAGCCTTACCTCCTCTTAGAGCTAATTCTCTTAGGAATTCAAGTCCATACTTACCTATCGTGGAGTACGATATGCCAGAGATGTGTGCATGCTCTACTTTTACAAGCTCTTCAGCACCGAGAGCCTCACCAACTCTCACAATAATCTCCATAGCTTTAGCAATAGCCCAGCCATAGTCGCCGCGAAGCATTTTCTCTTGTTCAAGTGTAAGATACATTACTATGGAACCCTAGCTTTCCTGTATTTACTCGCGGGCTCATTTCTAGGCTTAATAGCCATGATAATGACCTTATCACCTACTCCATCAATATTACGCGGATCTAGAGTGCTGCCTCTAATATTTGGAATTATAAGTATGTCCTCGCTACCTCTACACCTCGTAGCAATAGCCCACTCTACCATCACTGGATCATCGATATTCACGTCATCATCTACTACGATAATATGTTTTACACTGGGATGTGCTGCTATAGTCACTAATGCTGCTAATCTAGCATCAGAATAAGAGCATTTTTCACTAACAGATATTACTGCATGAAGCCATGTGGAGCCTCCTTCTGTAAGCCTCACAGCATTTACACAGGGAACAACACGCCTAGTTTCAACGTAAATTTGAGCTTCACGCGGAAAACCCATAAGTAACTGGTGCTCCCAGAGACCTGGAACAATAGCGTGTACTACTCTCGGCGTTTTTCTCGATATGTATAAGTGTTCTGCTATGAAAACAGGTTGCTCACGTACAGCGTCAACAAGCATCAGTATATCGGTAAAAGGCCCCTCAAGCGCTGTCTCTGTTCTCGAGATCATGCCTTCCACTATTATACTAGCCTCAACAGGTACTGGTATATTGTAGCGTGGAGTTTTAACGACCTTATTATTACCAGTTAACACAGCACCTACAGACACTTCAAATACTCCGAGAGGGGGACTCATAGCCGCCGCGAGTTCTTGTAGTGGACTCAATCCCAGTACAAGAGTTGCCGGGGTATCTTTCTGCTGTTCACTATACTTAGACACTATATAATGCAGATGTCTTGGTACAATTCTTAGTACTACTCTATCCTTTGATAAAGGCATAGTTCTGTGAAAACTTGCATTACAAGTAGACTCATAACAAGCTATATACACTGAGCTTGTCAAGTAAGGTGCTCCATCTTCCCTATAGTATTTTAAAAACGGCAATTTATTGAGGTCTAAGTCAACTTCTACAAAGTAGTCACTGAATTCTACGACTTCTAGTTCTTGTGGCGAATTAACAGCTTCTAGTAGTTTTGTGTACGCCTCTTCAAGCACTTTTGCACCTAAGAGGAGTTGTATATCTCTACGTGAAGTAGCAATATTAGAGAATAATATAGTATCTTCTAGAATACCATTAATTCTAAACACTATCAGCTTATCTCTGTTCTCATAACTTAACCTTGTCGCTGAGTATTCACGATTAGTAATGCCTACATCAAGTACTTGTTTCTCAGTAATTTGCGCTAAACGCAGTAAGCTCTGTAGATCCATACTATTACACCTCAACGTACTCTTCTGTGTAATCCGGTGTAAGCCTAATTCTAGAGATCTTCAACACTCTTATATTACCAGCATAACTGGTTCTCACAAGTACCTCCCTTTTTTCGAAATCTACTTTTCCAATAATACACGGGTAATCATTTCCTCTTTCATCTGTGACAGCACAGTAGAGGTTTTTTTCAAAACCCTCTGCGAAAATCTTGATTTTTTCAAAACCCATTTTCTTCAACTCCTCAATATTATACGACTTAATATTACCATATACATACAGTGTATTGGGAAGCCGCGACGCGTATATGATCTGTCCCTCTACAAGTTTACTTAAAGTAGAAGTATCAAATTGCACTCCTTGTAGCAGTGGAAAGCCTTCGACAATAATACTATCTAAATTTAACCTCACTAGTGAAGCTTTTTCTAGAAACTCGCGATATCTCAAACTACGAATCTGCCTACGTTCTTCACGACTTCTAGTTTTTCTAGAGATTGGGGCCTCGATTTCATATACAGTTACACCGAGTTTTCTGTACTTCTCAAATAACCCTCTAAGCTCATTTCCTAGGACAACTATAGTATCCGGCTTGACCTCATTAATAATACCATACTTATAGAGCACTCCGATCTCGTCTTTAATCCACCCATCAGTGTCTATCACTACCGGACTTAAACTTAAATTTTCTGACAGCTGAACAAGCTCTTTAAGCTTACTTATAATACTCTGTGTGTAATATTGTGGTTTAATATCACCTATAAATTTCATTGAAATAGGCTTTAGCTCAGAGATCCACAATACAGGGCTCTCAGAAGTCCCTAGTGTAATATATCCTGGAGGCCCGATATCAGCCTGACCTACATCGCCATCTATAACGCCTGGTTTCTTGCCACTTCGAAGAGCGATGTTAAAGATCAAAGTTGCGAGTGACGTTTTACCGCAATCCACACATCCAACTATGATCACTCTCTCACATCCTCTTTGTACGATTTTTGATGCTATCTCTCGCCTTTTTATATAAGGATCACCCTCCTCAACGCTCTGTATTTGTGACTCATTGACCATTGTAATATCTATTTCAACATCACTAATAGCTTCCACTATATAGTTCCTAGCTCTGTGAATAATTGCTTTCTCATCAGTACAGAGTTCTTTACCATATATGTCTAAACAACCTGACTTAACTACTAGAGACATCGGACCATATATTTTTAATAACTCTCCTTTAATTAGCTTAATTAAGGGCATTTTTAGAGCACCTCTACACCCTCACTAATAGCTATTTTATACGCGGCATACACATCTTTGTACCTAAATGGCTTTAACCCCTTTAACCTCTTCTTTAAAAACTTTATTTCCTCGAGCCTACTAACACTAGGAGTAGACATCCTCTCATCTACGAGCTCTACTGAAACTTTATATTTCTCCTTAACTCTCATTGCAATGTCTATAGCGCTAGGACCCCTACCGATTCTCACTTTTAACTGTTTATGTGGAATACATGACATCACGTAGTCTAAATCTTTCTCGAGATCTTCAAGAACACCTTCACTGTAAAAGAGCAGCTCTTCATCTCCTAAAGCAACATAGCTTAATTTGATTCCAGGATCAACGCCTATAATTATCAAATTGTAGAGATCTCTGAACTTCATGATTAAAATTGCTTTTTCAAGTTCTCTACAGCTCCTGCTGGGATCATAGATCATAATAACATCACTTCTACCAGCTAGCTCTTTTAGAAAATACTCGTAATCTGTGTAAACCACGCTACCAGGTAGAACTTTTTCTCTTGAGTAGTAATAGTGAAACCTCACACCGCGTCTTTTCAAGTACTTTGTTACTTGAATAAACCAGGCTGGATCATAAATCGCTAAGACCAGCTCTCGTCTCTGTAATCCCCACACTAATCTCTATCCTCCCTACTTTAACCTATTATTTACCTTTACTATATAAAAATCTACATGGTGGTGCTTATAACTAGAGTTTACACAGGAAACCCTTTACTAGATAACGTTATTGAGAGCGCGCGTTGTGTACTATTTCAAGGTGTTGCTGGTGCTGGTAAGACAACTCTGCTACTCACAATTGCAGGCAATCTCTGCAGTATGTATCCTTGCGTGTATATTTCAACAGAAGAAACTGTTCACTACGAGAGAGTGGCAAGAGATCCTGATAGATACGAGAAAGCGTTATTCACAGAGGCATATGACCTTGATACCCTTCTCAAAGTAGCCATTACAACACCCTTTATTAAGCCAAAATATGTTTTTGTCGACAGTATAAACGCTCTTTACAGGCTTGAAGCTGGGAGAGAATCTACGCAAGCAAAACAAGCACTCATCACGAGTATACTCCTAGAAACCGTGGAGAGAGAGAATGGGAAGCTTTTTGCCTCAGCACAAGTAAGAGCAGATGAGAGTGGTGATGTGGTTGCCTCGGGTCTAAGTATGCTCGAGTTTTACTTTGACTTGATCTTCGAGGTCTCAATAGAGGGGACTCAATTAAGATCTATCCGTCTCTACAAGTCTATTAGACCGCTCAAAGTCGAAAAACTGTACTTTTCAATTAGGGAATATGGTGTGGAGTGGAGAGTATATGTGTGAAAATATATTAGAGTGGATTATTTGCTACTACTTAACGCCAATGATGACTAACGCTATGCCGGTACTAGTATCTGGTAGTAAACCTATCGATAATGGTGTTTTATTCATAGATGGTAAACCCCTCCTAGGTAAAAATAAAACTTGGGAAGGCTTACTAATGGGTCTTGTTGGAGCGTATATAACTGCATCTACTATTAGTGCTATTTTAAATAAGCCTTATCTATTACCACTAGCCTGTGGCGCTGGATTAGCTGCACTAATTGGTGATCTCATGGGTGCGTTTATTAAGCGGAGACTTAACATAGCTCCAGGAGCGCCCGCACCTATCTTAGATCAGTTGGATTTCTACGCGGCTACTACATTATACTACTATTTATTAAGCGTAGATGATGTTATATCTAGACCCATATACCTGCTACTAACAGCACTTATAATAGTAATATTCCATGTAACGTCAAATCTACTAGCTTATGCCATTGGCTTAAAAAAGTCTAAGTTTTAAACAAAATATCACTAATATTTAAAAGCCTTTGAGGAAATGAAAAGAACAAGTGAGCGTGCTTGTAGTGTTTAAGAATAAGGTGGTGCTAATTGGCAAAATACCCTAAAGTAATCACTACGTATTGTCCGCGGTGCAAAACACACACAGAGCATAGTGTAACAATATACAAACATGGGAAAAGAAGGAGCCTCTCTGAGGGTGAACGTAGATATGCGAGAAAAAAGAGAGGTTATGGTTCTAAGAGAAAACCTGAACAAAAGAGATTTGCTAAGACCACAAAGAAAGTAGTATTAAAGTTAAAGTGTTCAAAGTGTGGCTATACTCTGCATAGAGAAGGCATTAGGCTTAAAAAAGCAGAACTCGTAGAGGTGATTAAGAAGTGAGGAAGAGAAAGATACTAGTACCTATGCCCAAGAGCAGATTTTATAAAGTTATGTGTAAAAATTGTGGTGCAGAGAATATTGTCTTCGACAGGGCTTCTTTCCCAACTAAGTGTAAAGTGTGTGGAACACAGCTTGTTAAGCCCACTGGAGGTAAAGTAGAAATAATAAACGCCGAGATCATTGCCGAGCTGGGATAAGAGTTACAGTTGTTATTTATTAACTCAAACAAATTTAATTAACATGGGGGTTTGTCTTGAGCAGAGATCAGTTAATAGGCATATTGCTTGTTATAGTCTCAGTGATCATTATTGTAGTTTACAGCTACTTAATACTGTTCACCGCATATTGGGAAATAATAGTAAAACTTACTCTTGTAATAGCTGTTATTGGCATTTGTGGTATTTTCAGCTGGATAGGTTATACACTTGCAACGACACCTCCACCGAAACCTATTGAAGAAATTGAAAAAGAGATTGAAGAAGAGCTTAAGAAGCTAGAAAGTGAGTCTAAGGAAAAGTCTGCGCAGTAAAATACTTAACATTTAAGATCTAGTATCGTACCTTAAGTTAACATACAGGGACTTATATGTTAACACGTAGTAGCATATTTGCATCTCCTGGAGTAAAGGTTCCCTTAATGGGTAATGAAGCGATAGCACGTGGTCTAGTAGAAGCAGATGTAAAAGTTCTTGTAGGTTATCCGGGCACGCCTTCAAGCGAAGTTATAATGACGATTCAACCATATAGTAGAGAGCTCGGCATATACGTTGAGTGGGCTGTTAATGAGAGAGTTGCGTTTGAAATAGCACTTGGAGCTTCAATAACTGGAGTGCGATCTATGGCTACCATGAAAGCTCCAGGTTTGAATGTCGCATCTGATCCTCTGCTCTCAGCTGCTTATTGTGGTGTAGAGAGGGGTCTCGTTGTACTAGTAGCAGATGATCCAGGCCCCCACACGACGCAAACAGAGCAAGATAGCCGTTGGTATGCTAAACTTGCAAAGTTACCTATGATAAGCCCCTCAAATCCGCAAGAAGCTAAAGACTTCACAAAAATAGCTTTTGAAATTAGTGAGGAGCTTAAGCTACCTGTAATACTCAGAACAACAACAAGAGTTAACCACACAGTATCTGACGTCGTTCTAGGTGAAATCAAAAAGATCACGCAGGAGCCAAGAGTACCTAGAGATGAACCTAGATTTGTAAGAGCCGGTATGCAGTGGAATCTTGAGAGACATAAGTGGCTTAATAGCAGGCTCCAATTAGTTGAAGACGTTGCAAGCAAGTACTCTATTAACAGCTCTATTGGTGAGGGTCAATTGTGTGTAGTTGCAGAGGGAGTTGCCTATGATTACGTGGCTGAGTCCATTGAAGAACTAGATCTATCCAGCAAGGTAAAAGTTATAAAACTTGGCCTTCTATATCCAGCTCCCCGGAGATTCTTATTAGAAAATCTTGTATCATGTAAAAGTATTCTTGTCATCGAAGAGCTTGATCCCTACCTTGAAGAACAAGTTAAAATTACACTATATGAGAATAGCGTAGTTATACCTGTATACGGCAAGACTACAGGTCACACACCGCTTGAAGGCGAGTTAAACAAGTATATTGTAAAAAGAGCTTTAGCTAGTTTTGCAAAGAGCGCACTACAAGAAATCAGTATACTTGAGAAAATTGCTGTGAGTCCTCGAGATGTGCTGCCACGGCCACCACCACTGTGTCCCGGCTGTCCTCATAGATTTTCATTTATAGCTCTGAAAATAGCACTCTCAAGAAAAGGCTTCAAGTTATCTGAGGTGCCTATATTTGGCGATATAGGTTGCTACGCGCTTGCATTTAACCCACCATTAAGTATGCTGTGGACCGAGCATAGTATGGGCGCTAGTATTTCAATGGCTATGGGAGCTAAGATCGCTGGTTATAATAAGCCTGTAGTAGCCGTTATCGGCGACTCCACGTTTTATCATGCCGGTATACAGCCTCTCATAGAAGCAGTTAATAAGGGGGTTGACCTCATCGTCATGATCCTCGATAACGACGTCGTCGCGATGACAGGGCATCAGTCTACGCCTGCCTGGCGCGTGAGTGAGAGTGGTAGAGTTCTCAAACCGATTAGTGTAGAGAGCATTGTGAGAGCCATAAACCCGGACTTCGTGATCACAGTAGATCCATACAATCTTGATGAGATAATCTCGGCTATAACAGACGTTATTAGCAAACCGGGTGTTAAGGTAATAATTGCTAAACATCCATGCGCGCTACTTGAAAGGCGGAAACGTGTTTTTGAAAACAAGTATTATGTAGAGGAGTCTACTTGTAAAGGCTGTAAAGCTTGTATTATGACAACCGGTTGCCCTGCGATTGTAATGGAGAATAATGTGGCTAGAATTCTAGTTGAAGATTGTAATGGATGTGGTCTATGTTCTCGTTTTTGCCCCTACAAGGCTATTAAAATACTAGCGAGAGGTACTAGCCCGTGAAGAGAGTTGTTAATATACTTGTAGCATCTGTAGGCGGGCAAGGAGGTCTCACACTCTCGCGTACAATAGCATACGCGGCTACACTAGATGGGTATAGTGTAAAGACTGCTGAAACCCTAGGCATGGCTCAGCGTTATGGTAGTGTAATGGGTTTTATTAGAGTAGGCTCTTCTATTAAGTCCCCTCTATTTGACCCAGGGGAGGCAGACTACATCCTCGGCCTAGAGCTCACAGAGACCTTGAGGAGACTACACTACGTGTCTAGTAGTGGCCTAGTAATCGTTGCTGACGAGTATAAACCCTCATATACTCAGAGTATTAAACACCCCTCACTAAAAGCAGAAGACATCATATTAGAAATAAAATCTCTCTGGCCTAAAACCATTATTGTTCCGGCTAGAAGACTCGCTGAGAAGGCTGGTAACATAAGAGCTCTTAATATGGTTATTCTCGGTGCATTTAACGCACTTTCAAATCTTCTAAGTACTAAAAGCATTAAAACCGCTATTAGAGAAATTTTAGCTGAACAAACTGCTCTCATATCTATTAAAGCATATGAACTTAGTTATTCATACTTTCAGCAGACTCTGTAAATATTAACATTAGTTTTACAAATTTTAAAAACACCACAGCTATGTTTTCTTGAAGGATCTATTTTGAAAAATACTTTTTGATAATCTTTACCTAGGTCAATATAACCTACTGACTGTTTAGCTAACTCAATACTACACATACCTGGATGACTCTTACAAAACTCCTCACATTTGACTGCTAACTCCTCAGATTCATAGAGTAAGCCGCAGATACCACAAGCGTAGTACTTAAAATCTCCTACTTCAACTATGTAGACCAAGATTTAGCCACCTAATAGTTTTTCACGCTTTTTAGTATATAATTTTTTAAGCCATAGTGTTAAATACACTACATCAGTAAACTTGTAACCAAGTGGATTAAATTTAATCAGTTCTAGGAGATCTTCATATTTACTCAGCGTTCGGATCCTTCATCACTATTTGAATTTTTAATCCCACTTTATTTTACACATACTTGGTGTTTTAAATGTGTAGATTACTAGCGCTCGCCGGTAAAGATCTCGGCGAGGACCTTATTAAGCTACTTGTAGACGTCTTTGTAGAGGGTAGTAAGCATGATGTTTATCTCGAAAAAATTACTGGTGGCAGAGTCTATGCCCATGATGATGGGTGGGGGTTAGTTGCTATAAGCTTATTTGATAATAAACCTACAGTCGCTTATCACCGTGCAATTGAGCCGATATTTCATGAGAGCTCAAAGTACATACTAGGCCTCTTCGCGAGGAGAATCTCGAGGTACAACTTCACGTACTTAGCATTACACTCTCGTAAAGCCTCTAGGAGAGAGCCTTATGGACTTGAATATCTACACCCCTTTATGAGAATTAGTGAGAGAGGTGCGGCTTGGTTCGCCCACAACGGTGGTGCTAATAAAACTGAGCTCGCGAGGAAACTCAGCGTAAATCCATGGCTAAGAGTAGATTCAGAGCTCCTTGGACACTACTTAATGGAAATAGCGCTCACGTGTACTGATAGTGGTGGTCATGTTGATGAATGCGTTAAAAGAGCTTATAGTGAAGCAAAAAACTATGTTGTCGAGCGCAGTGCATTAAATACAATACTTCTCTTACTAGTAGATGACAAGGTCAGTCTATATGTTACACATCATATTCGGGGAGTAGTTGATGAAGACACAAAACTATATTATACTATTATAGCTTATAGTGAAGACAACATAACTCTCGCCGGGTCAATTACAATTCTCAACTATTTACCTCCTACTTATCGGGAAAAGGCCGTAAAACTTGAACCTGGAGTATATAGAGTAGAGCCTGGGGAACTAGTTAAACTAATATCATTGTAGCTCTAAAACATGTGCGTGTTTAAGCCCATGACATGTAAATACGTAGGCTTTATTGTAAATCCCATTGCGGGGATGGGTGGAGCTGTAGGTTTAAAAGGCACAGATGGTGAAGCGTATTTAGAAGCTATTAAACGTGGTGCTAAGCCGGTAGCTCCACTTAGAGCACTTGAATTCCTAAATAGCATTAAGAGTACAGATTTCTACATTGTTTCAGCGCCGAGCGTAATGGGCGAGAATTATATTAAAATGAGCATTCATTCTACTAAGTTAATCAAGGTAGTAGGAGACATTACTCCGCCAACCTCTAGAGAAGATACTGTTAGAATTGCTAGGGAAATGAGCAAACTAGTAGACATATTAGTATTTGTAGGTGGAGATGGAACAGCTAGAGACATTTGTACAGCTGTAAACACGAGAATACCTGTAATAGGTGTTCCAAGTGGCGTGAAAATGTATAGCGCTGTTTTCGCACTAAATCCACGTGTTGCCGCCGAGCTCTTAGAACACTACTTGAATGGTGATGTGAGCTTTGCTGAGAGAGAGGTATTAGACATTAATGAGGAGGCTTTTAGAAGAGATAGCCTTGAAGTAAACTTATACTGCTACTTATTAACACCAGTACATACGTACTTATTACAACCATCAAAGACTATCTACACAGACATTGACGAGGAGGCCTCTAAGGAGGCTATTGCCGAGTACATTGCCGAGTCAATGGAGCCAAATATCCCATATATTCTAGGACCAGGCTCTACTGTTAAATCTATATGCAAAAAGATCAATTTAAACTGCACATTACTAGGAGTAGACGTCGTTCTTAATGGAAAACTACTAGTTCGTGACGCCTCCGAAAGAGATCTATTAGAAGTAATTAAAATGTATGGCAGAGCAAAAGTAATTGTTTCTCCAATTGGACGGCAGGGCTTTATATTTGGGAGGGGTAATCAGCAAATATCACCACTAGTTTTACAGTACATTAGTAAAGATGACATAATCGTGGTGAGTACAGCGAGAAAGGCAAGAGAACTTACACGTCTACTGGTAGATACAGGTGACGAGAAAGTAAATAGTAAACTACGAGGCTACATGAAGGTTCTAGTCGACTATAACAAATTCCTAGTAATGAAAGTGGAGTAATAGTCTCAGAACACACAACATTTCAACTTTAAATATAAGCTAGCTTATCTTCTTCACTATGGGTGAGTAGAGTTGAGTAAGACTTATGAAACCGCTGGAAACTTAAAAATAGGTAGTTTTATAATAGTTGACGGTGAGCCTTGCAGAATTGTAGAGATCTCTAAGGCTAAAACCGGTAAACACGGTAGCGCTAAAGCGAGTATTACAGCTGTTAGTCTTGTTTCTAAAGCTAAAAAAGTACTCGTAGTGCCTGTAGATACTCAGGTAGAAGTACCAATAGTTGAGAAGAGAGTGGGGCAAGTAATAGCTGATCTAGGAGACAAGTTTCAAGTAATGGATGTCGAGACATTCGAGGTCTTCGAAGTACTAAAAGAGCTTTTAGACAAGGATCTAAGAGATAAAATCACTACTAATATGGAGGTAGAGTATTGGCAAGTTCTAAATATGAGAATTATTGTAAGACCTCGTTAGCCAAGATCACCCAATATAAACTTGAGCACATAAGATCTTTCAATATAAAATAGGCATTTTATTAACTATAAGTGAAGACCTTTTTATTTGTAATTAGGAGGAGCTCACTCTATGTCATCTGGAATGAATTCTGGCTTTTCAAGTAATGTTACAATGGGAATTGAAATACCTGGTTTAGGTTGTTTTGAGAACTCAAATTTCTCTTCACCACTATGTAGAATAATGTAGTTCGCACCGAGTATTTCGGGACTAGTAGTCTCATCGAATGAGTAATAGTAGAATATTGGTAACCCGTAGTACTTATAGTAATCACGAAACACTCCAAGTAAGCCAATTATTATTTTATTTTTGTGCTTAAACTTTATTAAATAGGTAACTACTTGGTGTGGTATCATTGTCGAAGCTGCTAATCTAATAAGATCTGAAAAACTCTGTGTTTTTATTGGTATTACCTTCTCCTCAACCATAAACAATCCTCCCACTTCACTTAATACTACTTATTAAGCTTATTAATAACTTATTTTTGATACCAGTGAAGTACGCGGAAACTTTTAACTGCTCGAGATTAAACCTTATGTTTAGATTTTTAAATGAAACACACCATTATGCTAGGTATTACGTCCAAATATTCTTATCCCGCTAGTAGTTGGTCTCATTAGTGTAGTTCTCAGCGTTTTTAATAATGCACTTTTCTATTTTTTCATAATCGAGCTCAAATCCCTTATTCGAAAGCTCTTTGTACTTGGTACGTAGTATTTCTCTGAGTTTTTCTAAAATGATTTTTTGTGCTTTTTCATTTAGAATTTCCTCTCTAGTTTGTCTATATAGCTCGCTAAGTACTTCCTGGTAGTATTTTCTACCTCTTTCAACCTCATCCATCATATTCTCAAGATCTCTCGTTGTCTGGGTACTCACGATGTTAGGAGTCCTATTAGCGAAAACGTGCTGTAAAAATTCATAAATAAATTTTCCTCGCTCAGTTACTAGTAGAGCTTTATTTCTTCCAACCACCTCTACATATTTTCTTTCGAGTAGTGTGTCAATTATTTTTGCATATGTACTAGGTCGACCTATTTCATTCTCTTTCATCCACCTTATTACGTCATGAAATCTCGGTAGTGGATACTGTATACGCCTTGTTTTTTCTATATCGACATTTCCTATGATTTTTCTACCTAGTTTTGCCTCAAATTTCCCTAAAAACTCTAAGTTACTGTAGAGTTCTAAGTATCCTTTTGCAAGCGGTTCGCATAAAATTTCTAATTCATGTGTGAAGTTGTTTATTTTAACTCTTAGTTTCTGTGAGAGTACTTGAGCCGCTCTCATCTGACTCGCAATAAATCTTCTAAAAATTAAGTCGTAGAGTCTTGCATGGTCTTTTGTAAACTTTCCAAGTACTACAAGAGCCCCCTCTCTCACCAACTCATAGAGTCTATCTGCATCAATAGGTCTCGTAGGTCTAATTGCTTCGTGTGCTCCTCCAGTACCCCAAGTCCTAGGTTTAAATAGTGCCTGATAGGAACCTCCATACTTATACTCTAAATACTGCCTTGCAATTTCGATTCCTACATCACTAACTCTAGTACTATCTGTTCTGTGATATGTGATTAAACCCCATTCAAAGAGATCTTGCGCTAAACTCATAGTTTTACTAGCTGAAAACCCTAATCTACGTGAGGCGTCTTCGAGTAAAGTGTCAGTTGTATATGGTGGCGGCGGTGTAACTTCTTTTAACTTCTCTTCGAGAATTTCGATTTCAACTATGGCCGGGGTCTTTACAATTCTACCACTATCACTTACTATCCCTGCACTTCTAGCTTCCTCATAGCTAAGTGTTAGATCTAGTTCACGATTACCCTCAAGCACTATGTAAACAATGTACTTCGAGTTCTTAATGTCCTTACTCTTCTCAAACTCACTTGTAATAAAACCTAAAACAGGCGTTTGTACTCTACCAGCACTTAGATTACGATTAGGCTCACAACACTCCTCAATACTAGCTACTTTTCCGCGAGCGTGTAAATAGTACGCACAGTAAATAGGCCACGCCATACTCTGAACTATCCCAGAGAGAGCAAAACCAAGCCATCTGTCATCTACACGTCTAACAATTTGAGCCTCTACGCGTTTAACGTCGAAGTCACCTGGGTTACTAATAGCACTTAGAATAGCTCTCCTCGTAACTTCGTGAAATTCTACTCTATAGATCCTTTCTGCGTAGGGTTCTAGTAGAACTCTAATATCCCAAGCTATTTTCTCACCCTCAGCATCTGGGTCTGTACCTATGAGCACCATGTCAACTTCACTCGCAAGCTTCCTAAGGACTTCTATTACTTTTAATTTGCGCGTATAAGGTGTTTTATTTTCAAACTCACACTTAGGGCATCCCTGTAAATCATCAACTTCATTTGTAAACTGATGTCCACGAATACACGTCTTTATATCTGTGTAGATCGGTATGAAATGATCGTTTTTCTTTATAACTCCATAGAGATGTTCTAGATTTCGCGCTTCGCGTGGTTTCTCATCAACAATTAATTCGTAAACATGACCACCTGTTGCAATAATTATAACAATGAATTTACCTATTGTGACTTCGTAGGCCTTAACGTTATTTTCAAAGATCCTCACACTAGGCTTACCAAAGAAATTTGCTATTGTACGTGCCTTATTCGGCGATTCCACAATAAAGAGCACTGTTTTAACTAGATCTAGTGGTGTTATCGGCGCGATCTTACCAGCGAGGATTTCCGCTACTTTAACTCTCTCCTCCGAGATCTCTTTAATAACACTCTCAAGATCTACTTCCCTGAGCTCGTAGATTTTAAAGTCTTCGAAAATCCACCTCATACGTGAAATTAATCCTCTCAATAGTCTCTCATCATCTACGATTATTACTGAAAGCCCTTTTGTGATTCCACCTGGATATAATCGTGAACACCTGCCACTAGCCTGAATGTAAGTTGCGACATCAGGAATCAATATGTACATTGACTCACCTTCTTTAGTAATAGCCACTTCACCAAGCCTACTCAGTTTGTTCCACGTTTCTTTCTCACTAAGCTTTTTGCGGAGAATCTCAGATGCTCTGAGGAGATCTCTCAAAACAGTGTTTTTCTCATCATAAACACCCGTTGAGAGTGCCTTAATATACTCCTCTCTAAGCTTCATAAGCGCTCCTTGAGACATTACTCTTAATCTACGCGAAAGTCTTCCTATTAAGGTGTCGATTTCTTCTCTCTCTGTACTCTCTACAACATCACGAATTACAATAAGCATCCTGAGAACTTCAAGTGGTGTAAGAGTTTCTAGTTTAGAGCTGAATTTATGTCGAGGTACACCAGCAAACACTACATATTTAACACGTGTAGGTAGATCCACGCCGCGAACCATTGTTCCATAATATGTTGCAACTCCAACTAGACAATTATACTCCCCCCTCGCGAAGGCCTCTATTAACTCTGTAGATCTCTTGGCGTGAAACGCCTCTACTTTAATACCAATATCTCTGAGCTTTGCTGCTAAGTACTCTGCATATTCAACTCCTCTATCTATTGGTACGAATATTAAGAATCCGTCTCTCAGCTTCAAAGCAAGTTCTCTAACTAGATCTTCAATACTTCTTCCAGAGTCCGGTATCGTGTATGTATCAATAATGTTCCTTATAGCCTCTGGCTTAGATCCTGCCTCGAAGCCGAGGAATACTTTAAATAGTTTTGGATATATTCCTCGAGGTCTTCCAGTAGCGCTATTAACTATTAGTATGGTTTTTATATTTCTCTTAATCGCGCTGACCTCTACTTCTAGTTTTTCAAGCTGAGAACGGATCTTTTCAGCTTCATCTGTAGGCAGTGTTGCTATTCTCGCTCTAGTTTTTAGCAGTTCTAATCCCTTATCTACGTGCTCATCGTGTAAACCTATAATACTCAGCAGTCTTCTCACTGCAGTACCACTTTTGAGAACAGAATCTACGTCATCCATTACTACTAGTGTATACACTCCTTTAGGAATAAGCTCTATATGTCTATGCATAAAAGCACTTGTAGTTAGTAGAATGTCAAAATCTCCGCTTTTTATTTTCTCCAACATGAACTCTCTACTCTTCTTATTCATCTTACTGTGCACATAAGCTACTCTTAGACATTCCTGATCCCATTTCTCCTCACTACACACTTCTAACTTGACATTTCTAGCAAACTCTACAAGCTTCTTCCACGACTGCAATAGCAGTGGTGTTGTGGGGAAAGCTAAGTAAGCTTTTCCACGTTCACTCTTATTACTTTGAGTTACCGTGTAAAGTGTCGCTATGAGAGAAAAGACTGTTTTACCCATACCAGTAGGTGCAATTATACTAAATGATTCTCCTCTAAGTAGCCTTCTAGCCCAAGTTCGCTGAGCACTCCACATTGAGAAACCAGTTGCCTGTACAAAGAACCTTTCAAATCTATCTAACTCCTCCTCCTCTCCTATGAGCTTTACTAAGCCCTCTCCGAGAGCTTTATTGCTGTACCTCGCATATAGCTTTAATCTTTCTACTCTACTATAACCAACTACTTCACTCATGATTTTTCGAAAGACGTCTTCAGGTAGGCACTCATCGCAGGGAGCTTTATGAAGTAATCTAAGGTCACTTATGGTTCCACCACAATTTGGGCAGGCGTGTCGATATAGGCCACGTACTATGTGTGTACTATAAGCACTAGTAACACTCACACCATCAACCCGTTTAACAAACTCAGATATATTAGCTTTTAAATCTTAGGACATACTCTCAGTTAATAATATTAGATTAGTGAAAAATAAAGGTTTTTATAAAAGTGATCTTATAAGCCATTTACCACACTTCAATATCACTGTTAGCCACTCTACTAAAACTCCTAGACATAGTAGTGTGAACTAGTTTACGGTGTCATTACATTTTTAAATTTCTCACTAGCTAATTCTTCACCAATACCCCAGTTTTCTCTGGGGATCTCATGTATTATTATTTCAACAGCTTGTGATGGTATTCCGAGTTCTTCAAATACTCTCGTAATACCTTTAACGATCTTAGCTTTTGCCTCTTTAGAGACACCACTCCACATATACACATGTATTATTGGCATAGAACTCACCTAAGTAGTTTATTTAAAGTGCTGATTTAAAGCTTAGTTCTTTCTACTGACCTCCTCCCCGCCCTAAAAAG
>CAZMCE010000006.1:0-36237 GCA_964564855.1 uncultured Thermosphaera sp.
TACTTTTCCATTTAAGTCTTCTATTTCTATTTCTAGCGTAGTTATTGTAGTATTAGAGCCTCTTGCCAGTAGATCTATTCTGAGAGAGACATTATTGTGATGGTTAATGTAGCTAGTTGGCTTTAAGACTTGGACAGCGATACTTGTACCATTGAAGAGTACTCTCAGAGACTCTACATTAACACCCCACTCGCTATCACGCGCATTAAAGTAGAGTGTGAGGGTTTTATTGAGTACTGGTATATCTGGTATACTTCTAAATAACTCTATTATTGGAGGTGTTGTGTCTTCAATCGTGTAAAGTGATAATTCTATTCTATTTGTGTATGGGAGTTTGAGCTCTAGTAATGTGAAGAGTTTATCGATAATGAGTTTTTTATCTAATACAGAGATCGAGGCGTTACCTGTGTTACTAGTTGTGAGTATTACTTGAGTGTTCTGACTACTTATCCAAGGGAATACCCAGAGTAATCTTGCCGAGAGATCACTATACCATGAGTACTTGTTCTCAAATATAATCTTATACCCGGTTGCAGAGTAGAACACTCTTATAGGTGTATATGTGAGTCCTCCGCCAACATTAACACCTATAGGTAGAGAGTTAGATGCAATTGGAGTAGTTCTATTTGTAAACCCTGTGAATCCTGGTGGTTGTAGTGGAAAACTCAACTCACCGCTCTCTAAGTCTAGTTCAAATAAACCAACGCCATTATAGAGCGCTACACCGTGAGCTGTTGACGTAAAAGTCATGAAGTATGTAGTTGTATTTGTCCTAGTACTTGTGTATTTTACAAACTGGTCTCTGTGTATGTGTCCAGCTATGACAACTGTGACGTTGTAGTCCTCTACGAGTTTAAGAACGTGTCTAAATGCTGTCATATTAGGGCTCCAGTAGCTACTAACAGGTGTAACTACTCCTTGAGCGTAGGGTTTTAGAGTTACCTCGTCATCGTAACGTGTTGTGAGCTCACCTTGATAATAGAACATTGGGTAGTGGAACACTATGATCTTATATGGTATATGAGAGTAGTTGAGTAGTGCTTGCTCTAGAAACGCCACGTCTTCTGGTGGTGCTACTCCTTCAACACCAGCATAGGGTACTGTGTAAATCCCGATAACTAGGAGCTTATCATCTATAACTCTAGTCCACCTCAATGGGCCAAGATACTTAGTGTAGGAGCTTCCTGGCCAATCGTGATTACCTGCAACACTCAGCACGGGATACTTGTAGAGATATGTGTAGCGGTATACTTGAGTGATCTGGGCTTCATATTCAGAGCCTGTGTCTGTTATATCACCTCCCCATATAATGAAGTCTGGGTTGATCCAGTGTGCTATTAGAGTAGCTGAAAACCTATTGATATCTCCTTCTCTCGGTGTAGGTGAGCCTGTCTCAATGTGGAGGTCGCTGAAAACAGCTATTCTAAGCTTTTTAGGAATACTAGTGAGTATCCAGAGAGAGCGTGGTAAAGTATACTCTTGCTCAGCGACTACTACCAAGTCGTAGACGCCGCTGACAATACTACTTGGAGTACAGAGCTCTAGTAATCTACTATTATATTTACGTGTACTTAGAGTGTAATTATAGAGTTTTAGCATATCTCTCTCTTCACTAATCATCCACGCATATGCTCCTCTAACATTGTAAATGTCAACTCGTAGTGTTAAATTTAAGCATTCTCCAGGTTTTACTACTCCAGGTGCTAGTGGCCCTATATTCTCAGCTATAATTTCAACAGCACCTGTATGTATTTCAGGTGTTTTCGAGCTAATAGTAGAGGCTATAGGGGTTAAAGTAAATATAGTAGTTGCTGAGGAGATTATGACAGCTAGTAGAATTACTGTGAAAAATCTCTTTAAGGTCTTATTAGAACACACTACTCTCACACCTAGTATTATTAAGATATGAAGTGCTTAAAAGTAGATAGGGTGTGGTGTTCTGAGTAGTAAAAGGGTTCGCGGGTTTTCACACGAACGTGACTTGGCTAGGAGACTATGGTCTCATGGGTTAGCTGTTGTAAGAGCTCCTGCTAGTGGTAGTAAGGCTAAGAGGCTTGTATACCCTGATATAGTGGCTATCTACAAGGGGCGAGTTTTAGTGTTTGAAGTTAAGACTACTAGTAGTCTTAGAGATATCTATATACCCGGGCATCAAGTAGAGAAATTATTGGAGTTTACTCGTAGAGCTGGTGGTGAAGCTTACATAGCAGTGAAGATTACTGGTAGTGGTGAGTGGCTTTTTGTGAGTATTGATAAGCTTTTAAAGACCTCTTCTGGAAACTACAAGTTACCGAGAAGTGTGCTTGGGGAAGCTCTAAAACTCACAGCTCTTGTAAGTCTCGTTAAGGGTATTAAAGATCTCTTTGAATTTACTAGTAGTAAGTCAAAGTCTACTTAAGTATTACTTTTAATACAGCACCCTGTTTCTCCGCGATTTTTCTAAATCTATGAAGTTTCCTCCTATACGCTTTAAAGACATCACGACTAATCTCTACGATAATGCCATCGCTAGTTACATTTACATGTACTTCTGGTATTGACGTTTTAATTCTCTCTGCGAGTTCATGCCAGCCTTGTGGTGCGTGTTTGAGTTTTCTAATAGGCACAACTACTGTCTGTTCACCAAAAGTATAGATCTCGTACTCTAACTCGCCAGTTAAGAAGTCTCTAACTTCTACTACTGGTCTCGAGAGCTCGGCTTCACGTAAACCAGTAGGGAGCTTCACAGTCATTCTCACCTCATATACCTTCTCCACGTAGCCGTTCTTTATGAATATAACAGTGTCTACAATAGAGGGGATCATGCCGAGCTCAACTCTACCAATAAACCTCTGTATGGCATCTATAGGTGAAGTTGCATGTACAACTCCAATCATACCTATACCTGCGAGTCTTAAATCAGCGTATAGTTTAAAGTCCTCGTCTGTTCTCATCTCGTCGAAGACTGTGTAGTCTGGTCTTGAGAGGAGGAGTATGTCGTGTAGTTCACCCATATCAGCATAGCTCTTACTTAGCTGTGTTATTTCATCTGGTAGTATCATGTCGCGGGGTGACTCCACAGTCTTTACGACTTTACCCATACGCATATAGTACTCTGCAAGGGCTTGTGCAAAAGTAGTCTTACCCATACCTGGAGCTCCAGCTATGAGTATTCCCTCGGCTCTCTCATTTAGCCTCTTAACTAGCTCTTGTGGTAGGTTATAGTCTTCGAGTCTTAGTCTCTTAACAGGCCTTGTAATAGTTATCTCCCATCCATCACCAAGTGGGGGTCTCACAATCACAACTCTATAGGGGCCTAGCTGAATAATAGTTGATCCTCCGCGGTCTATTTCAATGAAAGAGTCTCTTCGCCTCTTAGCCTCTTCTATTATTTCATTAGCTATTCTCTCTAAATCTTCACGTGTGAGGGCATTATCTTCGAGTTTAACGTACTTCCAGTTACCAGGTCTTCCAATTTTAGTTACAGGTATACTGTTTTCTCTCAAGTGTACACTCATAGTGTCTTCTCCGAAGAACTTCTCGAACTCTAAGACTCTACTAGTCTTCCTCTCAGCTAGTAGTACTTGGATACCCATAGACCTACATATCTCGTACTGCACTTCATCTCCGGTAATAACAGTAGCCCCCGTAGAGAGAGCGTATTCTCTAACAATACTATTAACTTCGCTAATAGCGTCTTCTTCTCTCTCACTAAATACTCGAATCCTCTCACCAGAGAACTCCACTATAACAGCTCCCTTTAAGTGGAGTTCTCTGAGTCTTCTAAGCTCTTCAAGGCCTGCAAATCCCAATACGCGGTTTTTAGAAGCAAAGTATTCAAGCAAGTAGAGTAGTGCACGGTGAATAATAACTCTCCCACTAATAACACCGTCTTTTATAAGTCTACTCACAGCACCCTGAGCTATCGCCGTGAAGTCTGGGACATATAGTGCTTCGCCAGCTACTTTCATTAAATTCGAACCTCACATAAAGTGTTTTAACTACTAGTCCTTAATATCATCCTTATATTATTTGCTAATAGATAGTAACACACTGCCTTAAAACACATTGAGATTTATAAAGACTTATTAATTCCTTTTTTCTAAAGCTCTAGAAGCACTTAGCGTGAAAAGTGTTAAAGTGGTTTTTATAATTGTGTTTAAGTTGATGTAGAAGTGTAAGAGTAGAAGTGTTAGTTAATATAAAAATAGGTGAGATTTTATCACTTAAGAAGGTTTCACTGGGAAACTGGTGAAGATGTATGCCTGACTTCAAAGTAGTGATCTCGGATCCAGAGGCCCCTAAGAAAGAGAGAGTAGTGAGAGTGAAAATTGTAGGTGATGCTGAAATACCATTTACTGATAAGATGAAAGAGCAGTTTGAACTACCTGTGATTAAAATGAACTCTAAACTTTACAGAGAGCTTGAGGCTAAACACGGTGTAGTTACTATTAGAATGGTCAGACAGGATACTGGGATGAGGGTTAAATTGACTGGCAGGGTTCAAGTAGATGATAGTGTTCCTGAGGGTGAAGTGCGCGTTAGCCTAGCTAAACTCATAGATCTAACAGGTGTTCAGGAGATAGAGGGAGAGGTTTTCAGAGCTAGAGCTTGGCAGGTGAGAGTGAATGATGAGAGGACTAGTGCTTTTCTAGGGTTAAAAATAGGTGAGGAAGTAGATGGCTCTGTTCTTGGATTAAGAGGTGTTAAACTAGTTATAACAGGTGGGAGTGATATTAGTGGTTTCTCAATGAGGCCTGATGTGCCGGGTCCTGTTAAGAAGAGAGCACTATTAGCGGGTCCACCAGGTTTCTATCCAAGTGAAAAAGGTGAGCATAGGCGTAAAATGATCAGGGGTAGTACTATTACAACAGATACTGTTCAAATAAATACTAAAATAAAGTACTAATTTCTCGTAGGTAACTAAGTGTTGGTGTGAATGAGATTGAAGATTCAACAGCCTGAGGTAAACATTGGCGTTGTGGGACATGTAGATCACGGTAAGACTACTCTAGTACAGGCTTTAACAGGTATATGGACGGCTAGGCACAGCATGGAGATTGAGAGAGGTATGACTATATTTCTAGGCTACGCTGATGGCAATATCGCCTACTGCGAGGATCTCTCTCCGCCGGAAGCATACACTACAGAGCTTATGTGTCCTAGTGGGTCAGAGGCCAAGTTACTACGTAGAGTGAGTTATGTTGATGCACCAGGACACGAAGCATATATGACAACTATGCTTAGCGGCGCTATGGTTGTAGACGGCGCAATTCTAGTTATAGCTGCCAATGAGCCTTGTCCACAACCACAGACAGTTGAGCATTTAATGGCTCTTGAAATACTAGGCGTGAAGAATATTATTATTGTTCAAAACAAGGTGGATGTTGTTTCTAGAGAAAAAGCTCTCAAAAACTACGAGGAGATTAAAAAGTTCATGCAGGGCACTATAGCAGAGAGCGCTCCAATAATACCTGTGAGTGCACTACATAAAGTTAACATCGATGTCGTTTTAGAAGCCCTCTATAAGCTAATACCTTTACCTCAGAGAAATCTAGAAGCACCACCAATAATGTATATACTTAGAAGCTTTGACATAAATAGACCAGGCACACGTTACAGTGAAATACAAGGTGGTGTTATAGGTGGAACTATAATACAGGGTGTTTTTAGAGTTGGTGATGAAGTAAAAATTCTACCTGGTATTAAGAAGCCCGGGGAACCTGGAAAGACATCACACGTGTTTACACCAATAGTAACGAGTATTGAGGAAATGAGATTTGGCGAGTACCAAGTAGATGAGGCTAAGCCAGGTGGGCTAGTTGCATTTAGAACTACACTAGACCCCTCACTCACAAAGGCAAATCAACTAGCTGGCTCTATTGTCGTGAAAGCAGATCATGAGTTACCAGTCGTGAGGTCTATTGAGATATCCTATAGTGCTCTCAGTAGAGTTGTAGATGTGAGGGGTCAGCCTGCTAAGCTTCCACCACTACAAGTTGGAGAAAAAGTAGTTGTAGCTGTTGGACCTGCTACTAGAATAGCCACTGTTAAGAGTACTCGTAAAGATCGTGTAGAATTAAATCTCGAAATGCCTATAGCGACGTGGCGTGGTGCTCGCGTAGCTATTGGTAGGCGTGTAGTTGCTAGGTGGAGGCTCGCAGGGTGGGGGTTTATTGAAGAACTCTACGAGTAGGAGGTTGCTAGTAGTATTAGATACAAACATGTTGATGCTCGCAGCTAGTGGAGTACCTGTGTTTGAGAATATTGAGGAGGAGCTTGCACTAAAACCTGAATTTATAGTTTTAAAGCCTGTTTACGACGAGCTCGTAAATATAGCTAATAGTTCTAAGGGTATTACTGCTAGAAAAGCACTTTTTGCTCTTAAACTAATTGAGAAGTATTGTAGAGTGGTAGACTACAGTGTAGAGCCTGGTGAAAGTGTTGACAATGCTATTATAAGATTTGCTCTTCAAAATCACGCTATAGTAGCTACAAATGACAGGGAATTACGTAGAAAACTAAGAGTACACGGTATTCCAGAAGCGTATTTTAGAGAAGAGGCTAGAAGAGTAAAAGTTGAGGGATTATATATTTAACTATTAACTGATTTAAAGTGCTTAGAGAGCGTGAAATACCGTGTTTATGCTGGTTAAAGCTAGAGATGTAATCAGAATACCGCCGAGTAAGTTCATGAGGCCTTTAGAGTCTGTTGTACTAGAAGAGCTGAGATCTAAGTATGAAAACATGTTAGTATATATTGAAGAGCCTGGAGGAGCTAAGCACTTAGCAGTAATAATTGCAATAGTAAGTGTTAATGTTGACCCACTAGGACTAGTAATACCTGGAGATGGAGCATCATATCACAACGTGATATTTGAGTTCGTAGCATTTTCGCCATTTATAAAAGAAGTCGTAGAGGGCGAAGTCGTGTCTGTTACGAGGTCTGGTCTCTACGTGAATCTCGGCGTAATAGACGGCTTTATTCACATTAACCAGGTCTCAGATGAACACGTGACTTTTGACACTGCTTCTGGTTCACTACTACTAGAGGAGAGTAGAAGGCGTGTTGAAAGAGGTGACATTGTGCGAGCAAGAGTATACGCAACTGGTATTCTACCAGGTAGAGGTATTAGAATACACATGACAATGAGGCAACCTGGGCTGGGTAAACTAGAATGGATTAGAGGAAAGAAGCCTTCTGAGTAGAGATATGTGTTTTTGAAAAAAGATATTTAAGAGTTAGATCACGTAGTTCATGGTAGAGTGGTGTTACTGCATGAGTACTAGGAAGAAAAGCATACTATTTAAGGCGTGTATTTCGTGTAGAGCTCTAGTAGATAAGGATGTTGAGGTTTGTCCATATTGTGGATCAAGGGAATTTACTAGTGAGTGGAGTGGTGTTTTAATAGTAATAGACTCAGAGAACTCGGAGTTAGCAAAGACTCTAAGTATTAGTGGTAAAGGTAGATATGCAGTTAAAATCGAGTAAAATTGTAAATATTCCCGCTCTACTATTACCAGGCGAATTTAGGAGATTTCTAGCTATGCCTCAGGGCACTCTATACATTAAGCCTAGTACTGGAGATGTTAAAGGGCTTGAAGCTACGGTCTCTGTTGGAGATGTTGTTTCTTCAAGGCATAGAACAGTGATCAAAGTATTCGACTATAAGAGTAAGAGAAGTCACTATATTTCCAATAGTAGATTAAGAGGCGTGGGTGAGTGGAGAGTAGTTATAAATCCACCCGGCATGTTGAGTTTAAATGCTATGACTATTACTACAAATACTTCGAGGGGCTACATCTACGTAGTTGGAGAAGAAGACTTACTTGTATTGCCATTTCTTGCTAGGAGTAATACGAGTATTCTCTACGGGCAGCCGGGTACTGGGGTTGTTCGAGTTGACTCAGACATAAACATGGCTTTAAAAGTGTTGAAAATACTTAAACCTACTGTAGTCACGTGTAAGTGTGGTGTTTAAATTATGAGTAGACATGTGAGATTACTAGGTAAGTATGATTGTGAAGTAGTAGTAGAGCACTATAATCCACTAGTAGGGAGGCGTGAAGTAGTGTTAAATGTTTTTCACGGTGGTGAGGGTACGCCTAGTAGAGGCTTATTAAAGAAAGCTATAGCTAGTCTCTATAATGTAGACGTGAATCTAGTGTATATTAGGTCTATTGCGACAGAGCGTGGATTAGGTATTAGTAGAGTAGAGCTACACATATACGATAATCCCGAGAGAGCTAGGGCTTTTGAACCTGAGTATATTGTTAAGAGAGATGAGGAATCTCTCTCAAAAATACTTCAAACACAATAGGTGACGTGAAGTGCCCTATGTACACAAGCTCTACGAGATAGACGCTAAGAAGTGGACTATAAAGAGGAGAAATAAGAAGTGCCCTAAGTGTGGTTCTTTCATGGCGTTTCACAAAGAGCCTGTGCCACGCTGGCACTGTGGTAAGTGTAGTTATGTTGAGTATGTTAAGTAAGAGATCTGTAAAGGCTTTTAACTAATGTTAGTTAAGATGAGTTTTAAAATACCTGTTCAAGTACCCTCAGCGAAAAGTCCTCTCATAGTTCTCGGAGTAGAGTCTACTAGTCACACTTTTGGAGTAGGTGTTATTGAGTTTCAAGATAATAGTGTATGTGTTCTCGCTAATGTCTCAAGTCACTATAAACCTGAGAGAGGCGGAATTCACCCTAGTGAGGCTTCACAACACCATGTTAATGTAGCTCACGAAGTAGTTAAGAGAGCTCTAAGTGAGGCGGGAATTAGTATACGTGACGTTAATGTCGTAGCTGTAGCTGTGGGACCGGGACTTGGACCCTGTCTTCGAGTAGGTGCTACTCTGGCTAGGTTTATATCAGCTTACTGGGAGAAGCCACTAGTGCCAGTTAACCATGCTGTAGCACATATAGAAATAGGTAAGCTTGTAGGTAGTATGAGAGATCCTCTTGTAGTATACGTCTCAGGTGGTAACACTCTCATAGCTGTTCAGAAGGACAAGCGTTACCGTGTTCTAGGAGAGACACTAGATATACCTCTTGGAAATCTACTAGACACATTTACACGTGAAATCGGCATAGCACCACCATATGTAGTTGGAGGTAAACATGCTATTGACATTTGTGCTGAGTGGAGTAGTGAGTTCACTCCTCTACCATACACCGTGAAAGGCTCTGATCTAAGCTTTTCAGGGCTATTAACAGCTGCTTTGAGAATTGCTAGAGAAGCTGGAGGCAATAAGACACAATTAGGTAGAATTTGTAATAGTCTGAGAGAGACAGCATTTAACATGCTTATTGAAGTTGTTGAGAGGAGTTTAATGTTAACAGGTAAGCGTGAAATACTACTAGTTGGCGGCGTTGCCTCTAATATTGTACTTAGAGAGAAATTTGAAACTATAGCGAGATTTTACGGTGCAAGATACTATGGTACACCTCCAGAAATAGCTGGTGATAATGGCTTAATGATAGCTTATACAGGTCTACTCCAGTATCTGTATGGTAGGACTGTGAAGCCTGAAGAGCTAATAGTTAAGCAGAGACTGAGACTTGACGAGGAGATTTACCCATGGCTTCTCTAAGCGGCTCTCTCATAGCGAGAGGGGCTGAAGCAGAGATCTATGTTGCCGACTTCTTAGGGGTAAAAGTAGTTGTGAAGAAAAGAGTGAGTAAACCTTACAGGAACCCTGTATTCAACAAGTTGTTTATTGAGTCTAGAACTAGAACTGAGGCTAAAGTGCTCTCAGAGCTCTATTTAGCTGGCTTACCCGTCCCCTCAGTTATACTCGTAGATGAGGAGGGTGGTGTTATAGTAATGGAGTACGTGGAAGGCTCTAGACTCTCAGATATTCTAGGAGCTCTCCCAGAGGAGACAGTTATAGGTATTAGTGAGAGTATTGGGAAGTATGCAGCGTTAATGCATAATATGGAGATTTATCATGGAGATTTTACACTTGCAAATATATTGTTCACGAAGAGCGGTAGTATTGTAATAATAGATTTTGGGCTTGCAGGCTATAGTACTGATATTGAGGAGTATGCTATAGACTTACATCTCATGAATAGGAGTGTTGAGGCGCTGTATCCAGAACTCTCAGAGATCTTTACTAAGACCATGTTTGAGAAGTATAAAGAACACTGTAAAATTGGAGGTGAAAGTGTTATTAGAAAAGTGAATGAAATCCGCGCTAGAGGTAGATATGTTGATAGAGAAGTGCGTAAAGCAGTATTGAGGGAGAGGTATATTGAGTGAGAAGATCTGTTTTGCAACTAGCAATCTCTATAAGTTCGAGGAAGTCTCAGAAATAGCTAGGAGTTACAATATTAGTCTAGAGCTGTGTAATGTGCCAAAAATAGAAGTACAGGGTGAGAATCTCAGAGAGATAGTGTTAAAATCCGCGATACTAGCATACTTCTACTCTAATAAACCTGTTCTAGTCGAGGATGCAGGACTCTTTATTAAAGCCTTAAATGGGTTTCCAGGACCATATAGTAACTACGTCTATAAGACTATTGGAATAAGTGGTGTGCTTAAACTATTAGAGAATGTGGAGAATAGAGAGGCGTGTTTTAAATCATCAGCAGCCCTAGTCTGTGAAAACGGCGTTATAATAGGAGAGGGAGAGGTCTGCGGATATATTGTGAGATCTCCGAGGGGGAGTAGAGGGTTTGGTTTTGACCCGATTTTCACACCATACGGTGAGACAAGAACATTTGCTGAAATGGCAACTAGTGAGAAAAATAAGTATAGTCACAGAGCTAAAGCAGTATCTCGTGTATTTGAAAAATATGTAGAGTTAATGAGAACTACTTAGAGTAGTTTTTAAGGGAGTGTTTATTGTACTGTATTATGTAATGTAATGGTGAAGTTTAGTGAATAAGAGGCGTGATAAGGGAGAATCACACTCAATGAGACCAGCTCGTGCAGGTCCACCCAGATGGTTAAAGCTAGATCTTAGTCCAAGTGACATAGAGCAGTTAGTAGTAGAGTTAGCTAAGAAGGGTTATTCTCCATCAATGATCGGAATTATACTTAGAGATCAATACGGGATACCGCTATTAAAACAAGTTATTGGTAAGAAAGTTGAGGATGTGCTCGAGAAGCACGGAATTAAACTAGTTGTTCCAGAAGATCTCTTTAACTTAATGAAAAAAGCTGTAAATTTACGTAGACACCTTGAAGAACACCCCAAGGACTATCACAGTGAGCGTGGTTTAATTGAAGTTGAGTCTAAAATACACAGGCTTGTAAAGTACTATAAGAGTGTAGGTAAACTCCCACCGGACTGGAAATATGATCCGGAGGCTGCGAAGTTAATTATATCAACAGGTCTTTACAGGGCTACTCAGACATCATAAAATATGCTTATAATAAAACTCAGTTACTCTTACTACTTGGTGTTAAGTCTACTTGAGTGAGAGATCATTTATAAACTTTATAGAGTCTTATAGGAGCTTTACAATAGTGTCAGATAGTTCACTAGATTCCCTACTATCAGCTGGAATACTCTTTAAGAATTTGAGTGAACATGGCTGGGATGTTAGAGTCAACTTAGACCCTAAAATACTCGTAGACTATAAAAATGACCCTGCAGTGCTCTTAAATCTCCAGTCACTTAATCCTCAGAAACAACTCACATTATCGACAACTACTACTAGTTCTGTTACAGCACTCGTAGTTACAATGCTCGAGAAGAGTGTTGGTGGTATTAGTAAGTGGGATAAAGTACTAGCCCTTCTCTCAGCGCTGTATCGTGGATACTACGATTTTAAAGCAGGATCTTTCCTAGGCGTCGAGAACACTATTTTGAGTGAGCTTTCAGCGCAGAAAATATTTACAGAAATTGTTGGTTTAAGACTGTGGGGTGCTAAGAGAAGAAGCCTAGTAGTTGCATTAACAAGAACACTAATACCATTTATTCCAGGAATTACTGGTAACGTGGAAAATGCTACTAGAGTTGTGAGAGAGGTTTATGGTGCTAGTGAACCTCTCTCTGTTAGACAGAAAGAGCTTACTAGCGATGAAGATGTGAAAAAAGTTTCAGAACTCATAAAGAAGATAACTGATATTTCGCAGCACTATGTGAAGAGAGATTTACAATTGCAGTTAAAACTCGTAGGAGACTTCTACATGTATATACAAGAACACGGTATAATTCTAGAATTAGAAGCCCATGAGACTCTGGGGAACTTAGTAGTATATGGAAGTATGTGTAAAAATTGCCCAGTAGACATAGTTTTAACACCGCTAAGTGTAGATATGTTATCACAAATTCTCGCATTATGTAGCAATAGTTTAGATTACTTAGCAGTATCTCTCTCTAATCAAATAGTAGAGTTTCTCAGAGGTGAGAGAGATGTTTTTGAATGTGAAGATTTAATGCAGAGGCCGGATTTAGTAGTTGACATACTATTATATCACGGTAATCTTCCACGAGATAAGCCCATTAAACTCCTGTGTAATGGGGAAGAAGTAACTACTCTAAGAGAACTATTGAGGCTAGGTGTAAAGCCTGAAGAGGCGTATTCTAAGTGCACGGAGGATCAGCTGTGCAGAGCACGGTAGAAGCCATAATAGATATTACTGGCGAATGTCGATTAATAGACTCTATTAGGAGAGCTCTCACACCTGATAATCAAAGTGTACCGGAAAATATGAGTATTTCTGAGATTTTCAAAGAGATCCAAGGTACTAATGAGTGTGCGTATCTCGCGGAGATCCATGTACACGCTAGTAGTATTGAAGCTTTAAAGAGAACTAAGGCAACTATAAATGACTTACTATTAGCATTAAAAGCTATTTTAAACATATATAACTCGCTTAAGAGTTAATAAACCCTGTAGTGTTAAATATGAGTTCAGCTACTAGAGAGGTGCTTATTTGAATTGTCTAGTAGGCCTGTTAGAGACAAGTGGAAAATGAAGAAGTGGTATGAGGTCTTAGCGCCAGAAATGTTTAATAATATTAGTCTAGGGACAATACCTGCAGACGACCCAGACAAGCTAATTGGGAGGGTGTTAGAGACTACACTCTATGATATAACAGGCGATATTTCACAAGTACATGTAAAACTATACTTCCAGATAATTAGAGTTGAGGAAGATAAAGCGTACACGTGGTTTAAAGGACATGAGTTAGCTAGAGATTACATGAGGAGTTTAATTAGAAGAAAGAGTAGTAAAATACAGGGTATTTTTGACATAACTACAAAAGATGGATATGTACTGAGAATAACAATAATTGCTTTAACGAGCTACAGGTGTAAAACTAGTCAGAAAAGAGCTATTAGAAAAATAATGTATAATTACATAACTAGTAAAGTTCCAGAACTAACATTAGCTGAGTTTCTCTCAGAGATCTTGAGCTACAAGATCTCTAATGAAATAGCCGAGCAAGCTAGGAAAATCTATCCTATAAGGAGAGTAGAAGTATACAAAACAAAACTACTAATGGTGCCAACGCCTGAAGGACCTAAACCAGCGGTAGTAATATCTCCTATACAACTACGTAAAACCGTACCAGGCTAAATTCTCGCATTTTAAGTCAATATTATACTTAACACTAACACTATAAATACTATTTAACTATTCTGCCTACTATTAGTAGTTTTAGGGTTTTAATGTGTCTTTAAAAGCTATTGTACTCGCTGCTGGTGAGGGTACTAGACTTAGACCTGTAACTGAGACTAGGCCTAAAGCTCTCATACCTGTTCTCTGTAAACCACTACTACAATGGCATATTGAGGCGCTATTAGAGGTTGTAGAGGAAGTAGTTATTGTTACTGGTTACATGTCTGAGCTCGTAGTTAAGTACCTTGAGAGTGCAGGGCTTACTAGTAGGAGAGTTAAAATTGTGAAACAGAAGGATCTTCTAGGTACCGGTCACGCTGTTTTAGAAGCTACTAGAGTGCTTAGTTCAGATGACGTGGTCATAGTGACTTACTCCGATATTTTCCTAGAAAACTTAGAGGTTTTCAGGGAGATTAGTAAAATAGACAATAACGTAGTTGTTGGTGTGCGTGTTCCAAATCCTCAGGACTACGGTGTTCTCATAGTGAATAGTGGGAGGTGGTTAAAGCAAATTATTGAGAAACCAGAGCAGCCACACACTGATCTTGTTAATGCCGGTATCTATAAGCTGAGTGTTAGAGATATTGTAGAGAATAGTGATGTTCAGCTAAGTCCACGTGGTGAACTAGAGTTTCCGAGTATAGTTAATAAAATAGTTGCTAAGAAGCCTGTGAGGGTATTTGAGTATGCTGGTAAGTGGATTGATGTGGGTAAACCGTGGCACATAATAGAGGCTAATAAAATAGCACTTTCAAAAATAAAAACCACTATTAAAGGCAAGATCACTGAGCCTGTCTACATTAATGGCAATGTGTATATTGAAGAAGAGGCTGAGATAATGCCTTTTACAGTTATAGAGGGGCCCGCATATATTGGAAGAGGCGCTGTAATAGGACCTCACACCTATATTAGACCGTGGAGTGTCATATGTCAAAACTCAAAAATAGGCTTCTCAGTCGAGGTTAAAGAGAGCGTTGTAATGGAGAATGTTCACATATCTCACTTATCATATATTGGCGATAGTGTCGTGTGTGAAGGTGTTAATTTAGGTGCTGGCACCGTATTAGCAAATTTGAGATTTGACGAGAAGCCTGTTAAAATGAATATTAAAGGAACTGTGGAGAATACTGGTAGAGTTAAACTAGGAAGTATTATCGGCGCTCACGTGAAGACGGGTGTTAATGTATCAATAATGCCTGGTGTTAAAATAGGCTCTTACAGCTGGATAATGCCTGGTACAGTTGTCTACAGAGATGTGCCTTCTAAGGTTATTTATCCCTCACATAGTAAATTACTAGTAGATATTGGCGCGTGATGAATGTGTCTCACGAGTTTAGTATTGAGGAGTTCAAGAAGAAGTTTCCAAGATTAGCTGAGGAGATTTTTGGTGATAGAGATAAGCAATTAACGCTTAGAGTGGAGAGTGGGTTTTCAGATCCCTGGAGAAACTATGTACCTACAGTTGTAGATTATATTAGAAGATGTAAGACTACTGAAGAGGCTATTAAAGTTGTAGAGTATCTCGCTAAGAGAGGTGAGATAACAGGCGAGGAGGCTGAGGAGTTAAAGAGTATTCTTGTAAATTACGGAGTCGAGTTTTTCGGTAGTAGGAAGGAAGACGACTACTATTATAAGGAGGCTAAGAGATACTGGAGTCTTATGAGGAGACAGCTGAAGTCTCGTAGAAGTTAGAGTATTACCTCTGTGCTAGTGTGAGAGTGTAGAAACTACTTTTACGACGTCGTTATCTTCAAGTATGTAGGATTCTCCAATGCGTCTCTTTCTCTTAGCGTCAATAGCGTAGAGAAAGCCTTCTCCTAGAGCTGTATGTATCATGTATGCTAATTCTTTAACAGTAGTTCCCTTTTCTACTAAGTACGTGTCTGGAAGCACATTACCCGCGTGATCGCTTAGTTTACTCTCATCAGCTACAGGATATACTGCTATGAGTTTTAATTTGTCAAAAACAGCTCTCTGTAAAATCTCCTGTATTCCAGTTGACCCGTAGGGTTTTAGAACACTCTCTTGGATCATTTCTAGAACTCTTAACTGCTCGCGTGTTAGTGCTCTCGGGTTTACAATATTAAATGAACTATCACCAGGAGTGTACTCCACGAGGCCAGATTGGGCAGCTTTTCTAAGAATTAACTCTGCAAGTGCACTAACAGGTACAACGTTCTCTCTACCATATTGCTCTACAAGTCTCTTCACATTATCTCTCGCCTCGGAGTGATCTGCTTTATTTGCCGCTATTATAATGGGCTTTGAGACTTCTCTAAGTGCTATAGAGAACTCTTCTACGTCACTAATAGTCCAGTTCTTAGGATGTTTAGATTCAAGTTCAACTCGTCTTATAGCCTCTATTACATGTACTCTCTTTATATTTAATCCTGAGAGATTCTGGTAAATGATGTCAAGGGGGTTTTGTGCTGTAATAATACTTCTAGATATTTTACTCTCCCATATTCTCACAACAGTGTTTTTAAACCACTCATTAATCTCAAAGAGTATGCTCTCAACTTCCTTCATGGGATCAGCTGTGCCTGGTTTTACTCTATTACCATCTAGATCTGTTGATCCAGCTGCGTCAACCACGTGTATTAAGATGTCTGCTTGTCTAATATCATCCATAAACTTGTTTCCTAAACCCCTACCTCTATGTGCCCCTGGAACTAGTCCAGCTACATCCATTACTTTTACAGGGATAAATCTAAATCCTCTAGTACAAAAACCACTTCTTGGATTACAAGTACTCAGGCCTAGTTCGATGTGAACACATTTTTTTCTAACATAAGCTACACCGATATTTGGCTCTATTGTGGTGAACGGGTGATCTGCTATTTTAACTGGAATAAGTGTCATAGCTGAGAAGAGCGTGGATTTACCCACATTAGTCTTACCCACAATGCCAATCAACTTCTCCACTACGGGCAAGTAGTAATCACCTAGTGCTCTATATAAACCCCTAGCATATCTTTAAGTATAAACGGCGCTAAAATGGTGTTTACTATGGCAAAAAGTATGTATCACTATTTAGCTCAGACGTGGCAACAGATCTATGAAGGAGATCTCAAGAGGGTGCTTCGCGAGAAGTTATTAGAGTGGAGGAGAGAACCGAGCATAATTAGAGTAGAAAAACCTACGAGACTAGATAGAGCTCGAGCCTTGGGTTACAAGGCGAAAGTAGGTTTTGTAATTGTACGTGTACGTGTTAGGAAAGGTGGTCAGAGGAAGCCTAGGCCTGATAGTGGGCGTAGACCTAAGAGAATGGGTGTTTATGGTTACGCCCCAGCTAAAAGCTTAAGGCTCATAGCTGAGGAAAGAGCTGCTAGGAAGTTCAGGAACTTAGAAGTATTAAATAGCTACTATGTTGGTGAAGACGGTAAATACAAGTGGTTTGAAGTAATACTAGTTGACCCACACCACCCATCAATATGTAAAGACCCTGAGATCAAGTGGATTTGTGAGCCTCAAAATAGAGGTAGAGCATTTAGAGGTCTAACAAGTGCTGGTAAGAAAATGAGGGGTTTGAGGAAGAGTAGGGGATTAAAGGGCACTGTGTACTATAAGTGGAAGAAGAAGTATAAAGAGCGCTTATTAAAGAAGAGACATGAGGCTAGTAGAGGGGCTCGCGAACCTTGGCAAATAGCAGAAAAACTGAGAGAAGAAAAGTAGAGGTATCCTCACTAAAAATTACTGCTTTTTGTCATGCAACAGAAGAGTGTTCACGCGTCGAGGAGTCGATGAAAAACCTCCTCCCAGAGGATATTAGATCTCAATTTACAGCTGTAGTTAGAAGTGAGAGGGGGTATTACGGAAATCCCATAACAATAATGACTCTTGAAGTCAAAAATTCTGTGTTAGTAAGCTCGATTTTAAAGTATATAGCGAGTAGACTAGATGAGACTGAGAAGAGAATATTGAGAATTACTAGTAGGCTTAGATATGATCCTGGGGAAAAGAAGTTTACAGTGAGATTTTCTAAGCAAAGTCTACTTAGAAGTAAATTTCAGTTGTCAGATACAGATGATATAGTTAAACTCACAGTACACTTAAAGAACATTAAAAATCATAAAGACCTAGAAGAGTTCTTAAGCGAAATGAATTTAATCACTTAATAATAATTTGAAAGTAAATTTACCTCTACTCCTAGATCTATCTTACTATGAGGAGGTGTAATGTTTGAGACGTGTTTTTGCCGATATTCACGCTACTCTTTGTAGTGACGAAATTCTCTCTATGTATTATAAGCTGGGATATATTCTCATCGCCTGTGAGAAGTTTATAGGTAGACTCAGTGATGTATCTGAGAGGGGTATAAGTGTTGTAAGTAAAGTTGTTATAGGTGCTAGTGATATAGGAGATCTTAAAGAGGCTCTTGGGAGGGTTGAGTATAGAGAGAGTGTTGTAGCAGTACACCCTGAGAGTGTAGAAGTTGCTAGGTGGGCTGCTCATGATAGTAGAGTAGATGTTATTCTCTTAACACCAAGTAACATTAAAGTATTTGATAAGAAACAGTTTAATACAATGAAGTATTATGGTAAGCCACTAGAAATACGTATACCTCACCTACTCTATAGTAGTAGTGAGGTGAAGAGCTACTTCTATAGGAGATTAAATATGCTTGTAAGATTTAAAGTAGGATTTACACTTGGTACTTCTGTGAATAGTCTTTATGAGCTCTTACACCCGCTTGTAGCTATTAAGGCCTTAAAGACGCTTTACGATGTTCCAGAAAAAGTAACACTCCTAGCATTAACAGATATTCCAAGACAAATAATATTTCGGAAAATAAAATAAATATGTAAATTTAGGTGTCTTAGTGGTAAACACACTATTATTGCTCAGTACTATATTAGCTTTAATACTAGCACTTATAATTGTACTCTCAATTATACTGTTGAAATTTAGGAGATTAGTAAAGATATGTACAGCTCTCTTAAGGACTAGAGAAGAGCGCAGTGGAGTTGTTAAGAAATTAAGGAGGAGATATGTTGTCTTCACAGCGATCTGCGAAGAGAGAATTAAATTTAGTGAGCTTCAAGAGGCGGTTTCAAATAGGTTTTGCGAATTATTTAGTGAAAGCACTTACTACAAGGCCTCTCCGCAACTAGTGTTATTTGATGAAAACACTCAGAGAGGAGTTTATAGAGTAACACATCTCTATTTAGATTATCTTATAGCAACTCTTGGACTAGTAAAAAGTGTTAAAGGTAAGAAATGTATACTAGTGCCGTTGAGAACAACTGGGACATTGAAAAAAGCTAGAGAACTAACTAGAAAACTTAAATTTTAAGGACTACTAAGATTACTATACTCGGTGATGAAGCCGCTCCAGTATGATTGGTGATTACTTCGCGACGATCTGATTACAAGTTCTACTCGAGTTCATAAATACTGCTAACACTGTATAATTTCTAACATTATTAGTTCTCAATAAGTGAAGCATAGTGGGACTGTTACAACACTACTGGGTACAGTAACTATTACTAGGTTGAGGATCTGAATTCGTTATGTCTTTTTGTGTTTTAAGAGTTAACTAGTGTGCGGGGGGTGGGATTTGAACCCACGCAGGCCTACGCCAGCGGATCTTAAGTCCGCCCCCTTTGACCAAGCTCGGGCACCCCCGCACCTTCTAATTAATTTTCTAGGGGAGGGGGTTTAAATAGTGTGATATATTATGTATAGAGATTAGTGTTTGTTGTTTTTTATTATTCCCTAACTTATTTTATACACGTAAGGTGGTCAAGTGGTGTAGTGTATGAGTTTGCCAATAACAGCTGCCTATGATAGGGCGATTACGATATTTGCACCTGATGGCAGGATATACCAGGTTGAATATGCATTTGAGACTGTGAGGAGAGGGTGGACTAGCCTCGGTATTAGGACAAGTAGTGCTAGTGTAATAGCTGCTGAGAAGCGGAGGGTGTTACCGCTTGCTGATGAGAAGAGCGTGAGGAAGATATTTAAAGTAGACGATCACATAGGGGCTACTTATGCGGGAATGGCTGGTGATGGAAGAGTACTCTTAGATTACGCTATACAGCAAACACTCTACTACAGGTTTATATACGATGAGCCTATTCCAGTAGAACACCTCGTTAAACTAGTGTGTGATGTTAAACAAATCTATACTCAACACGCCGGTGTAAGGCCTTTTGGAGTAGCAATAATATTTGCTGGTGCTGATGAGAGGGGATTACACCTGTACATGACAGAGCCTAGTGGTAATTACATTGGCTACTACGCTATTGCTATAGGTGAGAAGAGTAATGTTGTTCAAGATTTTCTCGAAAAGAACTACAAGCACGAGCTTGACACGAGGAGTACTATTAAACTAGCTATACAGGCTATTGTAAATATTATTGAGAGTAAGCCCTATGAGAGCTTTATAGAAGTAGGTTATGTGGATAAGGAGACTAGAAGATTTAGATTACTAAGTGAGAGCGAAATTAAAGAGTATATTGAAGAACTTGGACGTGAAGGTAAAATAAAAGCTTAGTATTAGTATTGATTACTAAGAGAAGTTTTACGAGTTTAGTCTCTTTTTAAATTATAGATCATGGGTGTTTTTGTTTTGAGCGAGAAACACGTTATTGCCAGATATGAGGCTAAAGGACATAGATTTGAGGTCTTAGTAAATCCAGACTTAGCAATTAAGCTTAAAGAGGGTAAATCAGTGAGCATAGATGATGTACTTGTAAGTGATTTTATTTACAAAGACGCTAAGAAAGGTCTTAAAGCCTCACCTGAAGCTATGCGCGAGGTTTTTGGAACAGAAGATCCGAGGACAGTGGCTCTTGAGATTATTAAGCGTGGTGAAATACAATTAACAGCTGAACAGAGGAGAAAGCTTATTGAGGAGAAAAAAGCTCAAGTGTTAAACCTCATAGCTAAGAACGCTATAGACCCGAAGACGAAGTTGCCAATACCACTAAAGAGACTAGAATTAGCACTAGAACAAGCTAAGGTAACCATAGATCCCTTTAAACCAGCTGAGCAGCAATTAGATACTATAGTATCTCAATTAGCTAAGGTTATACCGATAAGAATAGCACGTGCATATGCTATAGTGAAACTTCCTCCAGAACATGCTGGTAGAGGGCTTAGAGCACTACAAAGCGTGGGTATAGTTAAGAAGACAATGTGGCTTAGTGATGGTAGCTTACAAGTTGAACTAGAAATTCCCGCTGGTCTTCAACAAGAGTTAATAGATAGAGTTAACGCTATTACTAAGGGTAGTGGTGATGTAAAAATTACAAGTGTGAGGTGATTTATTTGTCGTCAACTACTCCAACACTAAAAATACTAGTTGCGGATAGGCAAATAGTGAGACCTGGAGACTGCTTAGCACTAATTGAAGGTGTATTTGAGCAGAAAATAAAACACATTCCAGAAAAACACATCTATATACTTGGTAATAGAGTGTATAGTGATATAATTGGAGTAGTGTCAATTGAGAATAACACTGTGAGCGTAGTTCCACTTGAGAGCACATATATACCCAGAAAAGACGACACTGTAGTAGGTGTTATTTGTGGTGTTGGTGTTTCTTCTTGGAGTGTTGATATTAAATCACCATATAAAGCGGTACTCCCAGCTTCAGATGTTATTGAGGGGTTTAACCCAGCTGTGCATAATTTGAGAAATTATCTTGATATTGGAGACTACATATTAGCAAAAATAGCCACATTTGATAGGTTAAGGGACCCTGTCTTGACTGTTAGGGGTAAGGGTCTCGGGAAGATTATTGATGGATATGTAGTAGATGTTAAGCCTAGTAAAGTAGCACGTGTTATTGGTAAGAAGGGGAGTATGTATAATTTACTCACAAGTATGACTAAGTGTGAACTCGTAGTAGGAGTTAATGGGTATGTGTGGGCTAAGTGTCCTGATGAGAGTGTGCTCGATGTTTTAGTTAAGGCTATAAGGCTCATAGAGGCTAAGGCTCACGTGAGAGGCCTCACAGAGGAGATTAGATCTTACTTAGCATCAAAACTAGGTGTTACAATGTGAGCGTTAAGAAGCCTGTTTTAATCCGCGAAGACGGGAGGAGAGTAGATGGGAGAAGACCCGATGAGATGAGACCTGTTAAAATAGCTGTAGGTGTGTTGAAAAACGCTAATGGTAGTGCACTAGTAGAGTATGGTGAGACAAAAGTCTTAGCAGCTGTTTATGGACCTCGCGAAGCGTTACCCAAGTATATGAGTATGCCTATGCGGGCTACTCTACGTGTACGTTACCACATGGCCCCCTTCTCAACAGATGAAAGAAAAAGTCCTGCACCAACTAGGAGAGAAATAGAGCTCTCTAAGGTTATTCGAGAAGCACTTGAAGCAGTAGTGTTTAGTTCACTCTTCCCTAGAACGGGTATTGATGTCTTTATAGAGGTGTTACAGGCTGATGGTGGGACTAGGACAGCAGGGTTAACAGCGGCATCAATAGCACTAGCAGATGCTGGAATACCATTAAAAGATATTGTGGTTGGAGTCGCTATTGGAAAAGTTAACGGTGTATTAGTATTAGATATTAATGGAGTAGAAGACGAGTACGGCGAAGCTGATATGCCAGTGGGTGTAGCACCAAATCTCGGCGAGATAGTCCTCTTCCAGTTAAATGGTGTACTTACACGTGAAGAAGTGAAGATAGGCTTAGATATGGCATTTAAAGCTGCTGAGAGCATTTATAAAACTGCTAAGGAAGCACTCTACAATAAGTACATTAAAGTATTAGAGGAGGTGAAATTTGAGTGAGCACTACACCTGAGAGAGAAATTGTGCCTAAAATGCAGTTTGAACAGATTGTTAAGAGTATTAAGCGTGGAGAGAGAATCGATGGCAGAGGACTCTTAGACTATAGACCTATATCGGTAATACTTAGCCCTATAAAGAAGGCAGAGGGAAGTGCCTTAGTTAAACTCGGCAAGACCCAGGTTATTACAGGGGTAAAGTTAGATCTCGGCACGCCGTTTAAAGATAGACCTAATGAGGGTGTTTTACAAGTACACGCTGAATTTGTACCTTTAGCTTCCCCCTCATTTGAACCTGGACCTCCAGATGAAAATGCTATTGAAGTAGCTAGGATAGTTGATAGGTCACTTAGAGAGCCGCGTGCTATTAGACTAGAAGACCTCGTCATTGAACCTGGTAGAACTGTGTGGGTTGTCTACAATGACATCTATTTAATTGATCATGATGGAAACATTGTAGATTCTAGTATGCTCGCCTCTATGCTTGCTCTTGCAACTACTAAAATGCCTAAGCTCACGAAGACAGAGACTGGACACTATGTGTTAGATACAAGTACACGTGAAACACCATTACCATTAAATCTCCTAGTAGCAACAGTGACTATTGGTGTACTAGAGAACACACTTTTTGTCGATCCTACTCTCGAGGAGGAGAGAGTTGTAGATGCATTATTAGTCTTAGCTGTGGATGAGAAGGGGAGAATTTGTGGTGCACAGAAGAGAGGTGAGAAGAGTATCTCGAAAAAATTGCTTGAAAACGCATTAGATATTGCTTTTGAGAGGGGATTACAATTAGTGAGTTTTATGAGAAATATATTAAATAATCCACAAGATTACATTAAACCACTAATAGAAATGTAAGTGGTGTTTATGAGTAGAACTAGAATTGTAGGTATTGCTGGCAGGTATGGGGCGAGATACGGCTCAACACTCAGAAAGAGAGTTAAAGAGGTTCTTGAGAGGAGATATGCTGATCATACGTGCCCCTTCTGTGCGCACAAGGGATGCGTCGTGAGACTAAGCACTGGCATTTGGATTTGTAGAAAATGCGGTGCTAAGTGGGCTGGAGGCTCATATGTTCCTAGAACAGGGTTATCTAAAACATATCTAGAGATAATTGTTAGGGAGTAAAACTATTGTTTCTCATTACTACATCACGCCGCTCCTCGCCCCGAGTTAGATCTTTTATAAAAGACCTTGCAGGCGTGTTTCCAGGGGCTTTAAGGACTCAACGAGGACATAAGACGCTGAGAGACTTAGCTATAGAAGCATATGTAAACAAATTAAAGTACATTGTAGTAGTTAGTGAGCTTTACGGAAACCCTAGATCAATATCAATATATGAGGTCCTCGAAGAACCTGGTCTGAGGCTAGTGAAAATAGTTGATCTACTACTAAAAGGTGTTAAATTATCTAGAGAAAACCCTTTATCAGCAAGAATATTTGGTGTTGAAACTCTAAATGTTGACTACTCTAAGTGCATTTCTAGTGACTGTTATCTTCTCGCAGATGTTTTAAATAGGATTTTTCAGTCTAAAATTAGCGAGAACCCAGATATTACTGTGATCTTGGAGGAGGGAAAGTATATTGAGGTTAAATTTCAGGGTGTTCACGGAAAACTCGTGGGTCCTATACTGAAAGTACTTAGAGTAGTTAAGAGTGGTGAAATTGAAACTTAGAATTGTTTATAGAGTAGAACTAAGTGATCGCTTAGTCGCAGCCGTATACAGGGCGCTTGTAGCTGAAATGTCAATGCTACCAGAAATGTGTAGAGGTGAAGTTAGCACATTTCAGAAAACCCTTATTCTCCTCTTTGAGTGTTCTAGTTTCAGTAAGGTGAGGGCTTTAAATAATAATTTAATAGGTCTTCTCGCTCTACTATTAAGAATTGTAGGTGAATTAGAAAATGTCGGAGACTCAACGTGAGAGAAGTTTACCACCAGAAGTTCAGCAATTAATTATTCAATATCAGACTCTCAGAGAACACTATACTAGAATAGAAACAGAGCTAAGAACAGTTGAGGCTGAGCTGAGTGAAATAGATAGTATTAATGATGCTCTAAAAAATTTAGATGATAGTGTAGAGCTCTACAAGAGTGTAGGACACGTATTAGTGAAAAAGACTCGATCAGATATACTGAGAGAGCTTGAAGAGAGGAAAGAGCTACTTATTATTAGGAGAGATAAGTATAAGAAGCAACTCGATTTCTTAAATAAGCAAATACAAGATCTCGAGAACAAGCTGAGAGAAGCTCTAGCTAAACATGGGATTAGTATTGGTCAGTGAGAAGACTAGTTCACAGAGAGACAAAGAGTACTCGACCATACTAAGAAATTTGCCGCTTGAAAAACTCGAAGAAATACTATTAGTAATTGAGAGGAGTATTAAAGAGTATCTTAACGAGAAGCTTACAAGGCGTAGTGAATATACAATTATTTCTAGTATTTCGAGAAATACTAGTGGAGTAGACTTAGTGGTAGATCTCCGAGTAGACTACTGTATTACACCTCGCGAGAAGTGTAGTGATGTTGTTAGTGGCGCATTAAGCTATGCGAGGAGGAGGGTTGAAGAGTACTTAGAGAATTTAAGTTTGAGGAACGCGTAATTTTATAAGAGTTTTAAGGGATTTAGAGTCATTTATGAATAATAATGGTGTATAGTATGGTTAAGTATAAGCAGACTGTTGAAGTATTAAAGATTATGAGGAATATTGATCAAATTAGAAATATAGGTATAACAGCACATGTAGATCATGGTAAGACAACACTCTCAGACTCTCTTCTCAGTGCTGCCGGATTACTCTCAGAGAAGCTAGCTGGTCAAGCACTAGCTCTAGACTACCTTGACGTAGAACAGAGGAGACAAATGACTGTTAAAGCTGCTAATGTAAGCCTCTACCACGAGTATAAGGGCAAGCCGTATGTGGTTAACCTCATAGACACTCCTGGACACGTAGACTTTCAGTCTAGGACACTTAGAGCTCTAAGAGCTATAGATGGTGCTATCATAGTAGTAGATGCTGTTGAGGGGGTTATGACGCAGACTGAAATGTATTTGCGTGTAGCACTAGAAGAGCGCGTTAAACCAGTTCTCTTTATAAACAAAATTGACAGGCTTATTAAAGAACTTAAATTGTCACCTCAGGATATTCAGCGAAGATTAGTGCAGATCGTGAGAGATATTAATGTGCTTATTTCTAATTATGCTGATAAGGAGTTCCAGAAGACGTGGCTTTTAGATCCAGCTAAGGGACAAGTAGCTTTTGGTTCTGCTAGAGATAGATGGGGTCTTACAATACCCCTAGCTCAGCAGAAAGGTATAAAGATAAGTGATATAATTGACATTTATAATCGCGGTAAAGAAGCAGTAGCAGAGTTACAAAAAGTCGCTCCACTACATGAAGCTGTACTCGACATGGTTGTTAAATATCTTCCTAATCCACGTGAAGCCCAGAAGTATAGGATACCTAAGATCTGGCATGGAGATATTAATAGTGAAGTAGCGAAGTATATGATAGACTGTGATCCCAGCGGCCCATTAGTAATGATGGTTACTGATGTTAAAGTAGATCCACATGCTGGACTAGTAGCTACTGGTAGAGTGTTTTCAGGGACTGTGAAGCCAGGTGATGAAGTTTGGCTTGTCAATGCCAGGACTGCTCAGAGGGTACTACAAGTGGGGCTTTACATGGGACCATATAGAGAGCTAGTGAGTGATGTTACAGCTGGGAATATAGCAGCTATACTAGGCCCTGATAAAGTAAGAGCTGGCGAGACAGTGACCTCGGTTATACTAAGAGATCAGATCGCGCCATTTGAGAGGTTTAGAATGATAACAGAGTCTGTTGTCACTGTAGCTGTAGAGCCTAAAAACCCACAGTACTTAACTAAGCTTATCGACGCTCTCTACAAGTTACACCTTGAAGACCCAAGTCTCATTGTGAAAATTAATGAGGAGACTGGAGAATACCTAATACACGGTGTAGGGACACTCCACATAGAAATAGCTCTCACACTACTAAGAGAGTTCTATGGGCTTGAAGTAGTGACGACACCGCCTCTTATAGTGTACAGGGAGACTATTAGATCAGCTAGCCAGGTATTTGAGGGTAAGTCGCCGAATAAGCACAATAAGTTCTATATTAGTGTAGAGCCCCTCGACGAGACTACAATAAAGCTCATACAAGAAGGCATTATAACAGAAGACATGGATTCGCGTGAGAGAGCTAAGATTCTAAGAGATCATGCAGGCTGGGATACAGATGAGGCTAGGAGAATTATCGCTATAGACGAGAACATAAATGTACTAGTGGATAGAACAGTTGGTGTGCAGTATCTCCGCGAAGTGCGAGATACTCTTATTCAGGGCTTTAGATTAGCTATGAGGGAGGGTCCACTAGCACATGAGCCTGTAAGAGGATTAAAAGTAATATTACATGACGCAATAATACACGAAGATCCTGCTCACAGAGGACCTGCTCAGATATACCCGGCTGTTAGAAATGCTATTTTTGCTGGATTCTTGACAAGTAACCCCACATTACTAGAACCAATACTCAAACTCGATATTAGAACACCACTTGAGTATATTGGCAATATATCGGTTATTATAACTAAGAAACGTGGTAAAATACTAAATATCGAGCAGTCCGAGAACTTAGCACGCGTAATAGCCGAGATCCCTGTTGCAGAGTCACTCGACATAGCTGATGCTCTGAGAAACGCTACTGCAGGTAAGGCTATATGGGGTCAAGAGTTTAGTAGATGGGCTCCACTCCCAGATGGCATGTTAATGGATATGATAGCTAAAATAAGAACTAGAAAAGGTCTAAAACCAGAACCACCAACAGTAGAAGATTTTATTAAGTTCTAAATTCACCTAGACTAAAACCTAATAAGTTTATACGTGTTTTTACTCAATCTCACAGCTAAACCCAGCTCGTACATTTTGGAGAGCACTCTACCAGCACTCCTAGTTGAAGTGGCAAGTATTTTTGCAAGCTCATCAACAGAAATAAAATAAATTCCAGCCTCTACAAGCCTCAAATATAAGTCGTAGACATCTACAGCTACGTGTACACAGCTCCTCACAGTAAACACCCGGTTAGATTAAATCATAGTTATAGCTAAGAGGAAAGTGAAAGTTTTAGAGAACGCCGGGGCGGGGATTTGAACCCCGGACCACCGGGTTTCCACCATGGCTACTCCTATGCGAGGTTAACAGCCCGGCGCTCTTCCAGGCTGAGCTACCCCGGCTCCAAAACACTATTATTGTAGTGAAAGGGTTTAAATTTTAAGTTCTAGTTTAGTGAGATGTCTTCTCGTAGAAGCTCTTAGTGTGTTATGTTGTTATCTCTATTTCCTCGCCACTTGCTGGAATATGTATGTTTATATCTTCACCAATGATCTCTCTTAATCTAGTTGAGAGTACTAAGGCTTCTTCGTAGTCTCCGTGAACTATTATAATATTCCGTAGAGTATTCTTATATTGTAGAGTGTACTTAACAATGTCATCTCTACCGGCGTGACTAGAGAGATCTATCCACTCAAGTCTAGCTTTAATAAGCCCGACGTCGTGTTCTGGAAGTTGACCTTCTTCAAGAATTCTGTGTCCATTGCTATTAACTGCCTGATAGCTGACTAGAATAATAGAGTTTTTTGGGTTATCATGAAGTTTTTTGAGATAGTAGAGGCTTGGCCCACCTTTAAGCATACCTGCTGAGGCTACAATAACACATGGTTTTCTCGTAATTTCCCTCCTCATAGAGGAGTCTGTGACAAAGTTAATGTTCTTGGTAACTTTGTTAAAGAGCACTGGATCTCGAAGAAACCCCTTGTGTTTAGAATAAATCTCAGTGATATCTCTACTCAAACCATCTACATATATGTCTAAGTATGGTGCGCGTGTGTAGAGTAGTGTAATTACCTCTTGAGTTCTACCTACACTAAACGCTGGTATTAGTGCTACTCCTCCGCGATCCACGGTCTCTTCTACTACTTGGACAAGTCGTTCCTCCATTTTACCACGGGGTGGGTGATTTCTAGATCCATATGTCGACTCTACTATTAATGTGGTTACTTTTAGTGGGGCCGTGTCTGCTGGTTTAAGCGTCCATGTCTGAGTAGTGTTAAAGTCCCCAGTATACAGTATGTTCTCGCCGCCTGGTGTTTCAATGTAGATCAGGCTACTCCCAATAATGTGCCCTGCGTTAAAGAACTGTACTGAGAAATCGTCTACTTGTATCTCCTCGCCATACTCAATAAACTGAGCACTACTACTCATACGATCAAATTCTCTCATTTCATAGTCTACGTAGAGTGAGTTTAATCTTAGAAAGTCTATTGTTAGGAGCCTAGCCACATCCATAGTTGGACGCGTTGTTAGTAGTTTTGGGTTACCTGTTATATAGAGGTAGGGTGTTGCACCTATGTGATCTAAGTGTGCGTGAGAGATCAGAACCGCGAGCACCTCTACGGGCCTCACATGTAGTGGTAATATTGGTCTGTCTTTCTCATCAAAATTAATTCCATAGTCTAGTAAGAGCTTCTTATCTGCACTCTCAACGATAATAGCTGATCTACCGACCTCTCGTCCTCCACCGAGAACCTTGATTTTCAAATACATATTATACACGCTCTAATTTACCTAGTATTACACATCTTTAAAACATAGTATTGAGAGTTAATATTAGAGGTGCTTTTAGAGTGATATCTCTAAGTCCACACGAGCTCAGAAAGCTACTTAAGAGATATGGTGTTGAAGTTGAAGAGGTTAAAAGTGTAGAGAGAGTTGAAATTCACTTAGCTGATAAAGTTATTGTTGTACTTAAACCTCAAGTACTAGCCTTTAAGATCGCTAAGCAAATGATATTTCAAATATCAGGTGAGAGCGTACACGAAGAGCAGAAAAAGAGAGCTGAACAGGTAGAAGAGGTTAAGGTGTCAGAAGACGATGTGAAATTTATTGTTGAATACACTGGTGTGAGCTATGAAAAAGCTCGTGAAGCTCTAGTTAAAGCTAGGGGTGATATAGCTAAGGCGATAATGACGCTCACGAGTGGTGAGAGCAAGCAATGAACAATGCATACTTACATGGGAGAGTAGAGTACACAGATCTGATCATACCATTTCGCGGGAACTTCAATAAGACTATAAATACACCACACTACTTGCTAGGAGTCTACTATGATGGTAAATTAGATAAAGCTGTGCTTATTTTTCTCAGTGAGAGTGGAGATAAGCTTGTTAAAATACCAGATCCAACTGGGCATCACCCATATTTTTTAACAAGTGAAAGTACTGAGAGCTTAAAAGTAAAGCTGAGTTCTGATAACTCAGTGCTTGGATTTGAAGAAGTTCAAAAAATAGACCCGCTCACAATGAGAATTGTTAAGGTAACAAAGGTTGTTACAAGAGATCCTCTAGCTGTTAAAAAACTTAGAAATAAAGTTGAAACTGCGTGGGAGGCTAAAATAAAGTATCACGCTAACTACATATTTGACCTTGGACTAGTACCTGGAATGAAATACACAATTACTAGTAGTAATGGAGTTTTCAAGATCTCTATCGTAGAGCCCTCTATACCGGAATCAACACTAAGATCTATTGAGAAATTATTTGAAAAAGAGCCTGAAGAGGTAAAGAGTGCTGCAAAGCTCTTTGCAGTACTCTTCGAGGAACCACCTCCCTATGCTCTTAGAGTTTCATTAGACGTAGAGGTGTATACTCCAATTAAGGGGAGAATCCCTAATCCTAGACTCGCAGAATACCCTGTTATTAGTGTGAGTGTAGTTGATAATAGAGGCTTTAAAAAAGTCTTTATACTAGCCCGCCTCTTTAAAGACAAGTTCACTTATGCACTAAACTTAAGAGACTATCCTGTAGATGCAGAAATAGAAATATACGACTCTGAGGAGGCCCTTATACTAGAAGTCTACAGGACTATTTCAAAGTACCCTGTAGTGTTAACTTATAATGGTGACAACTTCGACCTACTTTACCTCTACGTGAGATCTCTTAAACTAGGAATACCCAGATCTATGATCCCTATTCAGATAAGAGAGGGCATGATAGGGCTAGAGACTAGTATACACTTAGACCTCTACAAGTTCTTTTCAAATAGAGCTGTGAAGAACTATGCTTTTGGAGGTAAATACCAGGAGAATAGGCTTGACGCTGTAGCCAGCGCGTTACTAGGAATGGTTAAAATAGGCTTTGAAGAGACTATTAGTGAAATCTCTGCTGGGCTTTTAGCAGCTTACAACTTGAGAGACGCCGAGATAACTATGAAATTGACTACTTTTAGTGATGAACTTGTCTGGAAACTAATAGTTCTCTTAGCTCGTATTTCTAAAACTAGTTTTGAAGAGGTGTGTAGAAAGCAGATTTCGAGCTGGATACAAAATCTATTCTTCTGGGAGCATAGGAGGAGGGGTTATTTAATACCAAATAAAGAAGATATAGCTAACCGCGTGAGATCATCTACTAAGGCTGTTATTGAGGGTAAGAAGTATGCTGGAGCACTTGTCATAGAGCCTCCTAAAGGAGTGTTCTTCAACGTAGCAGTTTTAGATATAGCGTCACTATATCCGAGTATTATAAAGAACTATAATCTCAGCTACGAGACTGTAGATATGGATTGGTGTAGTAGAAAAATAAGTGTTCGTGATGAGACTGGTGTGGAAATACACAGAGTGTGTATTGATAGAATTGGCTTAACAGCACTGGTTACAGGTATATTGAGAGACTTTAGAGTTGGAGTTTACAAGAAGCGTGTAAAAGACAAGACATTAACACCCGAGCAGAGAGTCTGGTATGATGTAGTGCAGAGAGCTCTTAAAGTCTTTATAAATGCTAGTTATGGTGTTTTTGGAGATGAGAGATTTGCACTATACTCTCCAGCTGTAGCTGAGAGTGTAACTGCTCTTGGTAGAGTTGCTTTTAAACACATTGTCTGTAAGGCGTCAGAAATGGGTGTAAAACCTCTCTACGGTGACACAGACTCTATTTTTATTTGGGCTTATAGTAGAGAATACCTCGAATTACTACAGCAGTGGACTCAACAAACCTTAGGCTTAGATATAGAGTTAGATAAAGAGTTCACATTTACAGTGTTTACTGGGTTGAAAAAGAACTATCTCGGGAGAGTCACTAATGGCGAGGTAGAGATTAAAGGTCTCATGGTGAAGAAGAGGAACACGCCAGAGTTTATAAAAGATCTCTTTAACGCAATAAATGAGAGGCTTTCAAAAATAGAATCTCCTGCAGATTTCTCAGAGTTTATTGAGTGGCTTGAGAAGACGTTGAAATACTACTATGTTGGTTTAAAGCGCAAAGAGATCACACTGGATCAGCTGAGCATTAAGACAACATTGTCTAAAGATCCATCAGCATATATTAAGAGCCAGCCATTCCACGTCAAAGCGGCATTACAGCTGAGAAGTCACGGTGTTGATGTCCGCGAGGGCGATGTAGTACTCGTAGTTATGGTTAAGGGTGGAGGCGGCTATAAACCTACGCAACTAACTAGACAACACGAGGTAGACTCTGAAAAATATGTTGAGAGGCTTAAATCGAGTCTAGAACAACTCTTATCAGCTATTGGCGTGGAGTGGGAGAGTATAATTGGAGGTGCTAGTTTAAGAAAATTTAGTGTTTCTCACGCTTCTTAAACTTCTAGATGAGTTTAGAGAAGTATAAGTATATATTATGGGCTATAGTAATCTCGCTTAAGGAGGGGTCGAGAATAGTGTTAGCTCTCTGGACTATCGTATTAATTATTGTAGTACTACTTATTGCTATACCACTATTAGCTTCAGCTATAAAGATTGTTAGAGAGTATGAGAGGCTAGTTATATTTAGACTTGGTAGGCTTAAAGGTGCAATCGGCCCCGGACTAGTCGTAATAATACCTTTTATTGATACTGCTGCTAAAGTTGACTTGAGAACTATAACTGTTGATGTGCCCAAACAGGAGGTTATAACGAGAGATAATGTCAGTGTAACTGTCGACGCGGTAATATATTACAGAGTTATTGACCCAGTAGCTGCTATTACACGTGTAGCTAATTACCATTACGCTGTGAGTTTACTGGGACAGACTGTTTTAAGAGACGTTCTCGGACAGGCTGAGCTAGATGACTTATTACAGAGGAGAGAAGAGCTCAATAAGAGGCTTTCAGCTATACTAGACGAGATGGCTATGCCGTGGGGTATTAAAATCACTGCTGTGACAATTAAGGCTGTTGAGTTGCCTGAAGAAATGACCAGGGCCATGGCTAAACAAGCTGAGGCTGAGAGATGGAGGAGAGCTCGTGTCATTGAAGCTGAGGGTGAGAGACAGGCCTCACTAATACTCGGTGAGGCGGCGAAAATGTACGAAGATCACCCGGTGGCTTTGAGGCTACGTGAGTTACAGACTCTCATTGAAATTGCCAGGGAAAAGTCTCTTGTAGTTGTAACAGAGACTGGTGGCGCTATAGGTAAGCTTATAGGAGCTGAGAGAGCTATTCGTGAGCAGGAAAAGAGACTTGGTGGTTAGATTTGAGTACTCGTAGAGTATTTTTTACTATTATCTTTTTCACCATACTCCTCTCTACTTTTCTACTCATCTCCTCTACAGCTATGAGTGTCCCCGATAAGAGTTATAGAGAGGCTTTATTAGTCGAGATTACTCCTCCATGGGATACCATAGATAGTGGTGTAGCTGAGTGTCTTGTAGACGCTGTTAAAATAGCTGAAGAGCGTGGTATTGCACTAATATATAAAGTGGAATCTTACGGCGGATACTTAGACGCTGGGTTTACTATTGGTGATACTATCTACAATGCTAAAGTCATCACTATTGCTTACGTTGAGAACAAGGCTTTAAGTGCTGGTACATTAGTTATAATTCCAGCAGATATTGTTGCTGTTAAGAGAGGTTCTATTATTGGAGCTATGCAGCCTGTTATTGTAAACCCTGTTACAGGTGAAGTGACTTTTGTAAATGAATCTAAAATTATTGAGCCAATACTTAGAAAAGCAGAAGTTTACGCTGAGCGCGCTGGGAGAAATAAGACTCTTATAAGAGAATTTATACTTCAAGCACGAGCAGTAGACTCTAAAACAGCTATTGAAAATGGAGTGGTAGATTTAGAAGTAAGCGATTATAATGAGCTACTGCAAATTTTAGGTAACTATACTATTACTAGGAGTGGGGTTAGCTATAAGTTAGAGATTAATAGAATTGAGGTCTTTGCTTGTAGTTTGAGGTCTAGGATGTGGTCGATTCTCTCAAACGCTTATCTCGCTAATATACTAGTATCTATTGGAATTCTAGGAACGATATTTGCACTAGTCTCCGGTAGGCTAGCTGTTCTCCCATTAACCTTCATGTTAATATTACTTGGACTTATAAGTACTGGTTTAAATCCAAACATAGTATCATTACTTTTAATAGTACTAGGAGCAGTATTGTTAGCAGTTGAACTCTTCATACTACCAGGATTTGGAATTGTAGGTGTTAGTGGTGTAGTCCTCTTAACACTGGGCTTTACACTACTACCAATGTATATTCCAACAGGAGCATTACCAACAGAAGAGTATATAGCTGCTATTAGAGCATTTATAATAGGTGTAGGCTTAACGCTTGGAGGGTTTTTCGGATTCGTGATCTTCAAAATCGCTGAAACGAAGAGGAAAAAGCCTATTGAATACACGCCTAGAGGTAAAATAGCAGTAGTCATAGAGGACATAAAGCCTGGATCTCTGGGTTTTGTTAAACTCGAAGGGGAGATCTGGAGGGCTACTTCCACAGAGGAGATTAGAGTTGGAGAAGAGGTTATTGTTTTAGAAATGCGTAGTGATGGAGTACTAATAGTTAAGAAAAAGCCTAGTTAAAAAGTGTTTAGGGATAAAGAACACCTATTTTTAATAAGCCATCTATGAACCTCCCAGACACTAATCTAGTCGTTACTCCTCTTTCTCTTAGTCTCTCATCAATAGTGTTCACGTAGTCTTCTAGTCTATACACATTAGATGCCACTATAAAATTCACATTTAATCCAAAACTCGGTACCCAGAACCAGTACTCTGATGTGTATTTAAATGAGCTCTTCACGCTACCGAGGACCCACTTATACTCTTCTGGGTAGAAGTAGCTACTACCAGCTTGTGTCACGACAACGCCGTCGTCTCTGAGTATTCTCCTTATTTCTCTGAAAGCCTCTGGACTATAGAGTGGCTTGGCTATTTCACTACCATATGGGTCTGTTAAGTCCATTATCACCACGTCGAAGTAACTGCTTGGTGTTTGCTTAACGTAGTCTTTACCATTCATTATTATTACTTTAGCTCTTGGGTCATTGAAACTATTTCTATGCATATGCTCAAGATACCTCTTCGAGAACTCTACTACAACCTGGTCTATGTCAACCATAATGGCTTCTCTAACAGTATTATGTTTTAATACTTCTCTTAGTGTAGCCCCCTCTCCTCCACCTAGTATTAGAACTCTTTCTGGGTGTTGGTGTAGACACATTGCCGGGTGTACTAGTAGCTCGTGATACATATACTCGTCTTTCTCAGTACTCTGTATTAACTTGTCTAGTATCAGTGAGCGCCCAAATCCCTCAATCTCGGCGAGGACTACTTCTTGGTATGGTGTCTTCTCGAGAGCGTGAACTCTACTTACTTTGAAAAGTAACCTTAAGTATCTGCCTGTGGGCTCAACTATGTATACGCCTTCAAACCCTTCAAGAGTAGACATTACTTTTCACCTCTCATTTTTAAAAACTCTTCTACTATTTTATCTCCACTGCTAGTACCTATTCTACTAGCACCACTAGCTACTAGTGCTAAGGCGTCTAGAGCGTGTCTTATTCCGCCAGAAGCCTTAACTAGTACCCTTCCCCTACTAGCCTTGTATAGTAGTGAAACGTCATGTACTGTAGCTACTGAGCCTAGAAAACCCGTACAGGTCTTCACGTAGTCTCCTTTAGCCTCAGCTATGATGTCAACTGCTCTCACTTTTTCCTCGTCTGTGAGTAGACCTGTCTCAATAATTACTTTAACAGCTCTTACACCTCTATTCTTAGCGGCTTCAACAACACTGATTACATCGCGCTTAACAAAGTCATAGTCTCTAGATTTAAAAGCATTAATATTCATAACCATGTCTACTTCACTAACACCAAGCTCTCCAGCCTCAATAGCCTCAGCTACCTTAATCCTAGTTGAAGTATTACCTAGTGGGAATCCCACTACAACGCCGAGCTCAATACTCCTACCAGCAATTTCCCTAGTCTTCTCTACAAGGGAGAGCGGGATCATTAGGAGTGCAAATCCATACTTCTTCACGTCATCAATATACTTCTCTAATAGCTTGTAGTCAGCATCAGGCTTTAACAATGTGTGGTCTATTATTCCTGCCAGTTCTCTAGGAGAAACCCTATATACTAACTCCTCTAATAATTTCACAAATAACACCACAGGTGTTTTAGGAGAAAACGTTAAATAAAAAGCTTTTTACTTTTTCTTTAACTTCTCAGCATAATCCTCAGGTTTTAGTAGAGTCTCATACTCACTAATATTCGTGGGTTCAATAACTACTATCCAGCCAACGCCATATGGATCTTTATTTAAGAGTTCAGGGCTTCTCTCTAACTCCCTATTAACACTCACTATTTTACCTGATACTGGTGCGTAATATGGTGCTGTAGCCTTGACTGAGTCTATAACACCAATCTCCTCACCTTTTTTGACAACTCTACCTACTTGTGGTAGTTCTATTGCTACTATATCTTTGAGCTCTTTCTGAGCGTAATCAGTTATTCCAACTCGGATAACACCACTACTTTCTAGTAAAGCCCACTCATCACTCTCTGTGTATTTTCTATCTGTTGCTACAAGATATATTTTCCCCTTCACTTTAACCTCAATTACGCTTATA
>CAZMCE010000007.1:0-33006 GCA_964564855.1 uncultured Thermosphaera sp.
AAAACCCAAAACAGTTGCAAAAGACGAGTACATCATAGTATTTCAATTTTACAGGAACAGTTATAGCTGCAAAACGCACTTCTACTTTCTTGTAATTGAAAACTTAAAAGTAAATTAAATGGATTAGTGTCGTAAGGTATTTTAGCTAAACGTGTATCGTAGTTGTTTTTAAGCGCCTCAAGATCCACATATTGAGTATTACGATCACTACTACCAGGATTACTGCTAGGATCACCGCTACTAGTAGTGCTTGTACTGCTTGTTCACCGACACCAAAACATATTGGTATAAAGAATAGTATAATACAGCCACCACCTGTAATACTAATTTCACTAGTCTTAAAACCTACTAGTATTAAGGGTAGTATTGTCGCTGTAAAAGCTAAAACTATACCGATAATAATTAAAAGTAATCCTAACTTAAAGAAGCTCAAGTTCTCTCACCACTTTAAATAACCTGTAAATACTAGAAAAACCAGTAGTGAGAATGCTAATAGTATAAGTGCTAGTATTATGAGTGCTTTAGTGATCTTCTCACTAGTACCTATAACAATTGGTAGTGGACCAATAATAAAAACACCTCCACCCTCAACTTTCTTTTCGCCATGTTCACTTTCTCTAAGCGCCGAGAACACTATAAGCAACATACCTAACAGTATAATTATAAATGCCAACACTAATAGTAGTGCAATTAGCTGGAACACTAGCAACACCTTCTTCCTCACAACTATAGTTAAACCAGCTAATAAACTCTGTTATGTGAAGAAAAGCTCGTGGAATATTAAGGCTTACAAAGGCAACTATGAAGGAGATATTTAATCGCTATACTCCCTGAATACTAGTAGTTTTTCTAAAACCTTTAATGTTATTCCTACTCCTCTAATTGACTTTCACCATATACTAAGATTTTCTTTTAGATTCGTACTAAAGAAACCTCTTGTTATTTATAAACTCTGCACTTAAAAGCTAATAATGAAGTTAATCAAAGGAATAGTTATGAGTAGGCTTGCATATAAACTCCACTTTGTAGATTTCGGAAACATCTGCTCCTTATGTAGTCAAAATTGTTGTAGTAGATTCTATGCAGTGCTCTTACCAGACGAGGTGGAAGAGTTTAATGATAAATCCTTTACTATTATGACTGAGAAGGGCCCTGTTAAGTGTATTGGATCTAGAGGCGGACAACCCTGCCCATACTTAGATATAAACGGACGCTGTACAATATACAGTAAAAGACCACTAGACTGTAGACTTTGGCCAGTTATGGTCTACATAGATTTTAAAACACATGAAAGAGTTATTTACCTCGATCTAGACTGCCTCGCAGTACGTGAAGGCAGAATACCAGTAAATATTATTAAGAAAATTATAGAAACAGTTAAAACATTAAACCTAGATGAAGAGTGGTTAGAGAAATATACTTTAGCACCATGGCCAAACAATTTAATTGAAATTGGAAGATTCAAAGAAGAAATAACATAAATAATAATATAGGAATAGTGCGCCGGGTTATCCCCTACCTATAAGTGTACAAGTATAAACAACTCAGCACACGTGTAACCTAGTACCGCAGTAATACCTGACTCGGTTATCCCGAGCCAGGTATCACCACGGTACCGGTTAACACGTGTACCGGGTTGTTTATACTTGTACACTTATAGGCCGGGTCTAGGCCCCGGCGCACCAAATCTTTATTTTGTGGTAAAGATGTTTAAATCTTCTGTTTTGTATAATTAATTTTTATCAGCTTTTTATGCGTTTCTATAGATCTTGTTTTTGCACACCACATGTTCAAGTAATACGTTTTAATTTGATGAAGGCTGTATTATTTCACATTGTTCTCGATTATTAGTATTCCACACTATATTATATGGTGTTAATAATAGTACTCCTCTACGCTTAGCTTCCACTTCTGCAGTTGGGTGTGTATAGAGTCCGAATATTACTAAAAGCGGTGTTCTAGTCTCTTTTAATTCCTCTAGTAATTTGAGTGTTTTTTCGTGAAACATCTTCACGTCATTTCCGTGGATTCTGGATTTAACTTCACCAATAATTAGTACTCTGCCTCCCTTTTTCTCATCAATACCCTCGCCGAAGAGATCTACCTCGACAATTCTCCCCTCATGCTCAAAAAACGCTCTATTCAAATTCTCGACTTTAACACCCATATATCTACTCAGCCAAAATGGAAGTAGCATTCTCGCTACATCTTCAACCACAAAACCTACTACATCACTAAGTTTACTCACCTCCCTTGAAAGTTCACTCAAAGACTTAGCAAGCTTATCTACTTTGTCAGCTAACATAGTGGTAGTATCTTTTATTTCTCTTAACTCTTTACTAAACTCTTCTATTTGCCTTTTCAACTCTACAACATCACTACTAACACTACTACGTGAAAGTCTTAAAAGCGAGAGCAATGTACATCCCAATAAGCCCCTCAGAGAAATCCACAAGTAAAAATTGATAAAAGAGCAAACCCCATAATACCTTAATAGCTGTGATGAAGTCTCGGGGAGTCCTGAGTGGTGGTGAAGAAGTGGTTACGCGCTGAGTATTAAAGGTGCTTAATAATGGAGTTAGAGAGCCTCCTCGTATTCATTAAGGTAATTACCTCACTACTATTTCTAGCTATATTAGGTTTTGAGGACTTAAAGACGCGCGAATTAGAGAGTAGAATAGTATACTTATATCTCTCACTCTCACTAGTACTCTATGCTCTAACCTTGATCACTAGTACAAATATTATCGAATACTTGGTCTATACAGCACTAACATTACTAGTTACTCCCGGAGTATTCTATATTCTCTATAAGTATAGGCTCATTGGAGATGGCGATGTCTACGTCTCACTCTCACTAGGACTCTTACTGCACCACCCTACAGTCTACAGTGCTACACTGGTGGGATATGGTGTTATGCCACCAGCACTAGTAGCTGTACTCTATGCCTCACTCATAGCATTACTCTGGTCTATCCTTCAAGGACTATCTAATATTCTACGCTATAGAAGTCTATTAAGACAACTACCACTCAAATATAGAGCTATTATCCTATTCCTAGCAAGACCTATAAAAGCAGGCGAGTTTTCTGAAAATCCAAAATACAGGCACTACTATCCTCTACAGATGTTCAAATACACGGAACAAGGTATTCGCGAATATTACAATTTACTGAAGCTAGATGATACTACTAGACAAAACATCGTAGAGCTTGTAGAGAAGGGAGTAATTCCAAGGGACTGTATATTGTGGATTACTCCAGGACTACCATACGTATTTTACATGTTAATTGGGGTACTAATACTACTACTCGTTGGTGATAAACCACTCTACTACTTACTCATAAAACTTCTCAATATGTAATTAATATATAATAAGCAGACTATTTCAGCATAGTTTCAATTAATATTATGAATGTAGGAACACCATTAAAGCTCGTTGATTGATCCAAGGCGAGAGGGAGCAGTAAATATGCTAGTGTGTTTTACATTTATTCTTAATAGAATTCAAATTAATTTTAGAATACAGGAAAATATGGCGCTTCTTAATAGCTTTGGAGTTCTAATATATTTGATGTCTTAGCGAGTTTTAATCTGCTCAAGAAGAGAGCTTTGAGTTTCCTAGGAGATGCCAGGAGTAACTTTGAAAGCGGAGAACATGTTCTAGTACTGTTTTACGTCGAGCAATTCACTCAATTATAGATTTAGAGCTAGAAGCATATTATTAGGAAGCAAGAATATACATCAAAACTACTTGAATATATTTAATACTAATTAAAGACATGTGTAGAAAATATAACCTAGTTACGGAGTGTTATGTTTGATAGTCTTATCAAAGGAAGTATGAGAAATAATAGTAATATTGATGTGTTATTAGTCACAAAGCCTGCTAGGAACTCACTTTATAGAGGAAGACTGTTTAGAGATATAGTTAGCGGAATAGGACTCGACAACCTATTTGAAATACACATGGTTTACAGAGAAAAAGCACGTGGAGCTCTACAAGAGATATATAGACACGTATCAGGAAGTGATATAGAAAAGCTATTCTATCAGAATAACTGATTTATATATATCACAAAATGAAAAAAGAGTTTTATTAAGACTACTTGCATAGTGATTTAAGGAAGAGCCTGTGTGATGTTTTGTGATAATTAAATGCCCTTATTGTAGTTTTGAAGGAGATACCTTAGAATTCATTTACCTCTACGAAGTCACATTATATCTTATGAATTCGCGCGTTGAGAGAGAAGAGCGAGAAAGACCAATACTAATCGTATGTCCTAGGTGTAAACAGGGTTTTTTCTTGGAAAATCCGTATAAAAGGCTCTATGAATATCTAGATTGTAATGACTCGTAGTGTATGTGATCAGGGGCTGTGTGTGCACAGTGAGGTGTATACGCCCGTGTCTACTACACCGCTAGGTACCCATAAAGAGGAATTTGTGACATTTCTCTTTATGCCGTTTAATGCTCAAGTAAGAGATCCTATCTACGGCTATATAGACTACGTTAAGGAGCTTGAAGGCGCTATAATGGATTCTTGGGTATTGCAGAGACTGAGATATATATATCAGTTACAGGCAGCACACTTTGTGTATCCTGGTGCATCACACACACGATTTTCGCACTCACTTGGAGTATTGCACTCTTCATATAAATACGTCTCGTTTGTGATCAGATCAGCTGCCATCACAGAGGCTCTTAGCGAAGAAGTCAGGAAAATCACTATTAGTAAACAGAGAGAGTTAATATTTGCGACAAGACTACTTGGACTACTTCACGATATAGGACATGGACCATTTAGCCATGTTTTTGATAAGTACGTATTGAGTAATGCGGATTTTTTAGGCTATGTGGTGGGAAATCACGAGATACTTGGCTACATTATATATAGAGATTACGTGAGAGATCTCATTGAGAAAGCGCTATTAGAGAATATGAGTTCTCTCAGATTAGATCCGGAGTTTACTTTAGAATTACTAGATAAAGGCATGATGCCGCCTCAAGGCATGATCAAGTATACTGATCTTGTGCAGCGCGGAGCAATTAGTAGTAACGAGTTTTATACTTCAAAGAGACGCGGTAGCTTAGAGTTAATAGTGAGATTAATAGTGAGAGACTATATTTACACGAGCGATATAATGGACTATTTGAAGAGAGACAGTTACTTTACAGGTGTACCTATAGGAGAAATAAATGATGAGTGGATAATGAGAAACTCGTATATAGTCGAGAAGAACTCAATGCCAATAATAGCAGTTGCAACTAAAACTCTCGATGAAATAGCCAGATTGCTAGATGCTAGGAAAATAATGTACAAATACGTCTACTTACACCCAGTAAACGTAGCTTTTGTAGAGACTATAGGAATACTACTTCCATGTATAAAGTCCAGAATCTCGAGTATATTAGAAAAAATGCTTGAAAATCGCGAAAAACTCACAAACTACATAACACTAACAGATAGTTCACTATATAGTGAGTTACAGAAGCTATTAGTAGAGGAGCCTTCAAGCTACGAGTGCGAAGATAAAACTCTCGCAAGAACAGCGCTTGAAAGCCTTTTCTATCGCAGGAAGCCTCTTTGGAAACTAGTAAAGAGATTTACGTACGATTTAAATGAAGCAAGAGTACTATTTAGTAGTATCGGGGCTCGCGTGCAGGAAATTATAAAATCCGAGATTAAAAGAGAAGTTGCAAGCGCCCTTTCCAGTAAAGGTCTATGTGAACGAGATGTCGAAGTCTATATTGACAAGATCGACGTGTATCCAACTGCTGGTAGTGAAATACTAGATTCACTAGAAGTTATTGAAGTTAAAGATGGGAAAATAGTATATAAGCAATCACGGACATTTGAAGAGTTCGCTAGGGAGTATGGTCTTATTCCAGAAGCGTTGATATCTATATACATTACTAGAGAGAAGTATAAGAAACTAGATGAATCTAGTCTGAATAGAGCAATCGAGATCTCGGAGAGTATTATTGAAAGCTCTATTAAGAGAAAAAGACAAGAGGCTCCTGAAACAAGCTAAGCTCTGAATTTCAGGTAACTTAAACATATAAATAAATTATTATAAATTATTAAATTGCACTATTTAGTGGATGAGGATGAATGATTTATGTATTTTAAAATGGTATGGAATTTTTTAAAAGATTTCATAACTTTAATACATAGCATTGAGTTCCCTAAAGAGTTCATATCAGTAATAGTGCTACTGGTATTTATTGCTCTCTCCTATGTTTTAGTACGGAAATTCTCCAAGAGAAGCATTAAAATACAGAGCATTCTCTCAGATTTCTCTATTAAGATTAAAGTAGTTAATAATAAAATTGGGCTTCCCGAGTACACTACTATAGCTAAAGGTACTGTGACATACACAAAAACGATAAGCCCTTTTGGAGTTGCCTATAGTAACGTAAAGTGGCAAGGTAAAGAGAGCGCGAGTGTTGTAGATATCTCACTAAGAGATCTCTGTGTACAACCACCTATTATTATTAAACTTAATTCTACTATAGGCGTATTAATGCCCGCCATCAGGATCTTAGAAGGAATGTATAAAGATATTGTTATTTCGTGTCTAAATACAGAGGATCTATACGTAGACAAGTGGCTCGAGGTAATATATGATGAGGGTTTTGCAAGAAGCTTCTTGAGTATTGGGGATGGACGTATTAAAGCTAGATTAGAGTGGGTTCAATATATAATTAAATCAACAACCAGAAGAGTTAGAGTTAAAGCCCAAGTAGAAGTGTGTTATGGCAAAGAGCCCTGTGTACCATTAATAGAAGCTAGTAAACCTGGTATAACAGAGAAAATTATAAATTATCCTGTTGTGAAAAGAGTTTTTATAGGGCATAAAAGTGGCGATGGTTTTGAAGGATTAGAGGATCTTGTTAAGAAGTTTCCTAGCATTTTTGGCGTAGAGAATGTTAATATTAAGCTGAGAGTTCGGAGATCGCTTAGAATTGTAGCTGAGGCATCAGCTCCTCTCACCATGTTTTAGCTCATGGATAATGCTTTAAAATATTGTTTTCAACTAGTACATAGACTTCTATTAGATTTTTGAGGGGCGTAGTATTTAGTTTTGGCATAAAGACCTCGTCAACTTGAAAAATACCGGCCCTCTCAGACATGTAAACATTTACGCGTACAGGCTTCTTATCAGAAGGTATAATTTCTACTCTCTTAATACTTAGAGCTGAGATACTATGTATTGTGACTCCTCCTAGCTTATAAGGTACTCGTGCACGTCCTTCAGCCATGTCTAATCCATCAGCAACTTTTACACATCCAGCTTCAATTGTGAGGCACTCCACGTCGTAACTCGTACAGTGTATTGAGTGCATAATTTCTTGTCTAATTCTAACACGTATAGCAGGCTCTTCAATAAGCTTCTCTAGTACTCTGTCAATAATGGGTTTTGCTAGTAGCGATCCAATAGCCTCATGCATGTGCCTGTGAACGCTATTGCCAATATCGTGTAGTAGACCTCCTAGAAGTGGGACGAGCCATGTGTGTGCCTCGTTTTCTACAACACCATCCCTAAGTAATGTGGACTCAATACCTCTGCTTCTCAGTAGCTGGTAAAGATAGAGCGCTGTACCAGCTACTATGTGAGCATGTACTGGTCCATGATCATTATACTTGAGCCTATTTACAGCCATAATATTAGACATTAACCAGAGTGTTTGAACCTCGAAATCACCTGTTACAAGCCTGTAAGCTCTAACTAGAAGTTCATTACTAGGTAAAATCACTTCTAGTAGCTTAGCATTAACAATAACCACGTATTACACCTCACACTAATACTTTTAACTCTAACACCGATATATTATAATCACGCTACTATCGAGCTTCGTGGTGTGTATCTTGAGTATAAATTTACTAATAGCATTTATACTCGGTATTTTACCAGTTAGTGAAATTAGAGGTGGTGTTCTCTACATACTTGCCGCTTCAAATGGCATGTGTAGTATGCTTCAAGGCTTAGTAGTTAGCCTCGCTGGTAATCTCTTAGTGCCTTTTATCGCGTATAAGCTATTAGATCTCCTAAATACAGCTCTTAAGTCTAGATACGCGCCAAACATCATTAAGAAGATATGTTTCCTTATACTAGAACATGGTAAGCGTAAAGCGAGAAATGTTAGTGGTAAAGGCTATGTTGCATTAGCAGTTTTTGTAGCTATACCATTTCCAGCTACAGGTGCGTGGACAGGCACACTAGTTGCATATATTCTCGGACTAGACAGGAAAAAAGCTATTCTCGCAGTAGAATTAGGAGTCCTAGTAGCTACGATCATAGTCACGCTCACAGTTTTTCTGAGTATAGAAGTTTTAGAACATATATTCCTACTCTAATTCAACTACGAGCTGAATTACAGAGACCATGTCCTATATAATTTCACTATGATGATCTCGGGGATTAACACTCTAAGAGATATCTTGATATCTTCATATAAGAACACTTAACACATAAGAAGGCTATCTTTGAATCGAAGATTCTGTATTGTTACACTTTGTGAGAACAGTTTTAAAAGTGTTGAATTAGTTACTGGAATTGTGAAGGAGAGCTGAGTGAAATATTTATTTCTATGTTCTCTTTGTGTATGATTCTTAGGTGTGTAAGGTAGTGCAATGTGGAGTCTATAGGTAAGTATAGGGAGAGAGTGTTAAATGGCCCAATAGGTAGAACGCTTTTATGGCTTGGAACACCATTAATGATAGTTCAACTTATACATTTATCTTATAATATTACTGACGCTTTTTGGCTTAGTAAATATAGTAGTGTAGCTTATGCTACACCTAGACAAGTGTGGCCTTTTTTCATGTTTATAAATGCTATAGCGCAGGGAATAGCCGCTGCGAATATGGCTATTATAAGCCAGTATGTAGGTGCACGAGACTATGAGAGTACTAGGAGAGCTGTTTCTTACTTCGTGTCAACTATGCTATTCATTAATAGCTTAGCAGTACTTATCTTTTACGTTACTAGACCACTAGTATTTACATACATTATTGCAACGCCTCCTGAACTATACGAGTACGTGATGAGCTACTCTAGTATTATAACACTAGATTTATTACTGGCAGCCTTCACAGCTAGTTACGGCACTATTTTTCAAGCTATTGGTGACACGAGAACTCCTTCAAAGATAGGCGTGATCTCTAGTGTAATGAACGTTGTTTTAGACCCTATATTCATCTTCGGTGTTGAGATCAGTGGATTAATAATAATACCTGCTACAGGTGTTACTGGTGCAGCACTTGCAACAGTGCTATCTAGGCTTGTAGGCTTCCTAATACTTTTGACAATACTTCGTAAAAAATATGGTTATATAACACCACACTTCACACTGCACATAAACAGAGAGTGGTTTAAAACAACAATTAAAGCTGGTATACCCGTTATGCTCATGATGATGAGTAATAGTCTCGCGTTTATGTTTCAGAATAGACTTATAAACGCGTTTGGCGTCTACGTAGCCGCGGCTGCAGCAATAGGCTTTTTGCTCATGGACCTTGCCGATACTGCTTTGTGGGGATTTACATTTGCAGTATCAACTATGATTGGGCAGGCTATTGGAGCAGGGCTTGAAGAAAGAGCTCGAAGTGTAGCTCTGAGATCTATGCTTTATATTGGAATATCAACGATGCTCGGATCACTACTAGTGCTTATTACTAGGGAGTGGTTCATAAGCGCATTTACTAGTGTACCAGAGATCGCGCGGGAAGCTGATCTCTTTGTTGTGACCTTTGCGCCAACTCTAGCGTTCTTTGCCGTGTTCTTTATTGGTATATCTATTGGTAGAGGCTCTGGTCACACAACGTATCCAACACTCGTAGGTATTTTGAGACTGTGGGTTCTTAGAATAGGGCTAGGTTATTTCTTAGCTTTTATATTCGACATGAAGACTCTCGGATTGTGGATTGCCATGGCTTTGAGTAATTTAATCGCAGGATTAGCAGTAATACCCTGGGCTCTGAGAGGTGCGTGGACCAAGCCAATAGTGAAGGTACGTGTTCAAGTAGTAGAGCGTACTACACTACATAGCTAAATAGGTATTTTAAATCCTAGTCTTACCTTGCCAATTGAAGTTATAAGCTCACCACTCTGAATATTAGTAATCATGGAGAGATCTATTCCTTTAATAGCACTTGTAAAGCTCTTGACATCACCGGGGTTTAGAGTCTCATTTATTACTACATCTACACGTCGCAGGTCTCCATTAATTAGAAAGTACAATACGACTCCATGAATAATTATTACTTCACTGCTATTATTCTTCACCGCGATCTCTAGTTGACATGACTCAGTAAAACAATCAATAGTTGGTGAGCCAATAACTATAACTTTGCCCTCTTCAGCCCAGGTATTAGTTCTCCAGAACGAAGACTCCTTTTCCCCAGATCGTCGTGTTACAGAATAATACGTTACTACACATATAGCTAGCACACTCAAAATTGTTAATACAATAATCCAATATCTCCTCTTCTTAAATTTACCTCTAAACTTTGCTCTGACTTCGCGCTTTTTACTTGAGGTTTTAGTAGTCAAAATAATACCCTGAAAAATTTATGTCCTCTTAAAATCTAGCGAAATAGCGCTTAAATCTCTCTATAATTTGGAGCCTCTTTGTCTAAGCACCTAACGCGAAGAAGCTCTTATATACCCTTCTTATATACCCTATAGCGTATAGTGCTTCAAGGTGTCTGTATGTATAGAGGGGCAGATATAGTCTCTGCGCTACAGTTTACTAGGAGTGATATAGAGAGGCTTATTAAACACACTGAGGAAGTTAGATATATTTATGAGAGAGGTAATAGGTTAGACACAGCCAAAGGCAAGGTGATGTTTACAGCGTTCTTTGAACCGAGTACTAGAACTAGGTTGAGTTTCCAGTTTGCCATGATTAAACTTGGAGGTGCAGTTGTAGATCTTGGACCTGAGGAAGTGACTAGTATGGCTAAAGGTGAAAGTCCTGAGGACACTCTTAGAACAGTTGATAGTTATGAACCAGATATTATTGTTGTAAGGCACAGAGAGTCGGGCTTCGCGGCTAAAGCTGCACAAATATGTAGAGCGCCAGTAATAAATGCGGGTGATGGTTACAATGAACACCCAACACAAGCACTACTAGACGTGTACACTATGTGGAGAATTTTTGGTCATATAGATGGATTAGTAGTTGGCTTAATGGGTGATTTAAAGTACAGTAGAACTATTTCAAGTCTCTCTTATACTCTCTCAAATTTCCAAGGCATAACAATATATTTTATATCGCCACGTGAACTGAGGCCTAGAGAAGAAGTTTTAAAAGTGCTAGACCAGAGGAGAGTTCACTATGAGTTCTACGAGAAGCCAGAGGATGTCCTAGAGAAACTCGATGTTATCTACGTAACTAGACTTCAAAAGGAGAGAATGAGTCCAGAGGAATATGAGAGACTTAAAGGTAGCTATGTGATAACATATGAATACCTTAAGAAATTCAAGAAAATACCCATGATACTACACCCATTACCAAGAGTATGGGAGTTAACGCCAGACGTGGATATACTACCACAAGCACTCTACTTTGAGCAAGCCAGGAATGGTCTCTACATTAGAATGGCACTTATAAAGATAATTCTAGGTATATGAGCTCAGTACTCCGCAGTATGTCTTCACAAATCAGGCCCAAAGGTCTTCATCACAGCAATAGTTTAAACATCGCGATATAGATATTTAGAAATTCCTTTAAATAAGCGTACATTATGTTAATTTACTGTGATATATAAAATGTTATCACCGAAGAACCCTTTTCAAGAATACTCCTACCCTCTTACCTGTTAACTCACCATTCCTAACCACGATATGACCTCTCAGTATGACGTATTTTACTCTTCCTCTCAGTTTGAGTCCTATATACGGCGATAACTTGTACTTATACTCTAACCAATCACTTGTTATCTCAGTATAGCTATTTGGATCTATTATTACTAAGTCTCCACTTGAACCAGGTATTAGTGCTCCTTTGTAAGGCCATAAGTTAAATAATTTAGCCGGGTTTTCAGCTAGTAGTCTTGGTATGTGTGTTAATGGTATTACTCCGCGAAGAGCGAGGTCTAGCATTAATGGTAATAGTGTCTGTACACCTGGAAAACCAGCTGCAGCATCCCAGATAACTCTGTTTTTTTCTTCTGGTGTATGAGGCGCGTGATCTGATCCTATGGTCTCAAAGAAACCTGACACCACAGCTCTTAATAATGCTTCTCTATGTACCCCTCCACGAATAGGCGGATTAACCTTAATTAGTGCTCCATGGCGCTTGTAGTCATTAATGTCTAGTAGAAGGTAGTGTGGACAAGTCTCAGCTGTAATATCAGCACCCCACTCTCTAGCTAACTTAATAGCTTCTATAGCATCTAGTGATGAGACGTGAACTATGTGTGCATGTCCACTAGTGTGTTTTGCTATAGAGGCTATTTTTACAATAGCATGTACTTCCACGAGTGGTGGTCTTGCTTCTATGTGTAACTCTGGATCAGTTCTACCAGTTTTTCTAGTTTTTCCTGTAAAGTACTCTACTAATCTATGGTCTTCAGCGTGAAACATAACTCTAGTATTCGTCTTAGCAGACTTTTCCATAATCTCGTAGAGAGTACTTTCACTTGGAGGCTGAATATTACCAGTAGTTGGACCCATAAATACCTTAAAACTTATAGCCCCAGTCTCGATCATATCTTCAAACTCAGATATATTAGCATCATGAAGTACTCCTAAGAGAGCAAAGTCCACGTAAGCCTTGCTCTCGAGCAATTTAGCCTTAGCTAAGAGTTTTTTAGAGTCTTCTACTGGTGGTAGGGTATTAGGGTGTTCTATGACTGTCGTGACACCGCCCTTAATAGCTGCCCTAGTACCATGTTCAAAGTCGTCTTTGTACTCTAACCCGGGTTCTCGCATATGCACGTGTTCATCTACAACACCAGGCAACACATAGTAGTTAGATGCGTCAATAACTTCCTCAACACCGCTAGGACTAATACCCTTCCCGACCTCCACGATAATGCCGTTAAGTACCTTAATATCCCATTTATGAATACCAGTTGGAAGAATTATATATCCATTTTTAACAAGTAGACTACTCAATAGGTAATTCCCCCTCATAAGTGAGATTTTGCCCTTATCTAATTCAGAACAGTACCTAGCACGATAAGACTTAATAAGCTTAGCATACAACTGTAATCACCGAGCTAAATACTAGTGGTGATTTAAAGTATTCAAGGTGTCTTTCTTTGGAGGACCCCGTGAAGATCTTGGAGAAGTGGGTCTCAGTAGAATCCTATATTATCGTGGGTAAAAATATTAGCAGGGTTGATGCTCTAGACAAGATCTTTGGTAGAGCGATGTTTACTGAAGACTACTTCGTGGACTACGTCGTCGGCAATGCGCTTTTTGTTAAGCAAGTTCTTAGTACTTATCCACATGCTAGGATCAAAAGTATAGATTGTAGGAGAGCTCTTAAAGTGCCTGGAGTGGTCAGAGTTATCACTGCGCGTGATATTCCCGGTGAAAATCAAGTTGGCTATGCGATACCAGATCAGCCCCTTCTAGCTGAGGGGAAAGTGAGGTATCCAGGTGAAGTAGTAGCCCTTGTGGCTGCCGTAGATTTTGAAAGGGCTTTTAAAGCCTCTGAAGAGGTCTCTATTCATTACGAGCCCTTACCATATGTATTAGACCCTCTTGAGGCTATGAGGAGGACTGATATACTAGTACACGAGGAGAGGGGCTCAAATATAGCTTTTACTACACATGTGAGAAAAGGTAATGTAGAAGAGGGTTTTAGTAAAGCACAAGTAGTTGTAGAGAATGAGTATAGGCTTCACCATCAGGAACACATGTACTTAGAAACAGAGGCTGCCCTCGCAATACCTGAATCTGAGGGTAGAATTACTGTTATAGGTACAATACAGTATCCTCACCTAGGACAGAGAATTGTAGCGAGAGTTCTTGGAGTACCAGCGAATAGAGTTAAAGTAGTCGCTCCATATATTGGTGGTGGCTTTGGGGGCAAAGATGATGAAGGCCCACTTGTCTGCGCTAAAGCTGCCCTCGTAGCTTATTTAACTGGTAAGCCTGCATTTTTAATCTATAGTCGTGAAGACTCAATAAGAGTTCATCCTAAACGCGAAGCTGCAATAATTAGATATAAGAGCGGTGCCGACGCTAACGGTAAACTCACAGCTATAGACGTCACAATAGTACATGACACTGGCGCTTACGCTAATAGAGCGCCATTTATCTTGTGGAGAGCTACTATGCATGCCTCAGGTCCTTACGAAGTACCACACGCTAAAGTTGATGGTTATGCAGTGTATACTAATAAGGTGTACCAAGGCTCATTTAGGGGGTTTGGAAATCTCTCAATACAATTTGCCGTTGAGAGACAAATGGATCTCTTAGCTGAGAAGCTCGGATTAGATCCAGTCGAGTTTAGGCTTAAAAACATTCTGAGAGAGGGCTCTTACACTCTCACAAACCAGTTACTAGATCACTCTGTGGGCGTGGCTGAGGCGTTGAAAAGAGTGGCTGAGATTGCTGAGTGGTGGAAAAAGCGTGAAGAGTACAAGAAGTTTAATGAGAGCAGTCAGAGATTTAAGAGGGGTATTGGAGTTGCAGTTGGTTGGCACGGCATTAGTACTTCGAGAGCTGTGCCAGACTGGTCTAACGCGTATATAAAAATAGAGTTAGATGGCTCAGTAACGGTCTACACCGGAATAGTTGAAATGGGTCAGGGCTCGCCTGTAAGTTCACATGCACAGATCGTCTCCGAGATTCTCGGGGTACCATTAGAACTCGTAAGAATAGTGCAAGGCTCAACAGAAGCTCCAGATGCCGGTGCAACACACGCATCTAGAGGAACGGGTATTGGCGGTGTAGGCGTGCTCGTAGCTGCAACTAAGATCAGGGAAAGACTTACACAATTAGCTTCAAGATTACTCGGTGTGAATTCCGGCGAACTAGAGTTTAGAGATGGAAGAGTGTATTGGAGGAGAGAACCTGAGGTGGGATTGTCCTGGAGAGAACTAGTGAGAGAAGCCTATGCCAGAGGTATTGAGCTTAGCGCTACAGGCTACTTCTTCCTACCCAAGGGTAAATTCGATGACACCGTGGGTCAGGGATTTGCATATCCGGCTTACAGCTACATTGTCCTCATCACCGAAGTCGAAGTTGACACGTGGACAGGTGATATTAGAGTTTTACGAGTGTACCCTGGTCTAGCCGCCGGGAAGATCATTAATCCTAAACAAGTTGAGGGGCAAATAGAGGGTGCTGTTGTCCAGGCTATTGGTTATACTTTAATGGAGAAATTATACTTTGATGATAGAGGGAACGTGGTCAATACAAATTTTACAGACTATGTTATACCCACAGCTAAAGATGTGCCAGAGGTCTATAAGCCAGTATTTGTGGAGGACAAGTATAGGTATGGTGCTTTTGGGGCTAAGGGTGTTGGTGAAATGGCTATGATACCGGGACCAGCATCGATAGCCAATGCTGTAGCTTTTGCACTTGGAGTAAATATCACTTCTACACCACTAACACCATGGAGTGTCCTCGAACTCGTAGGTGTTTTAAAGAGCGGGTGTTCTACATGATGTTCACGATCCCCGAAGACATAGAGTTCATAGTCCCCAGAGACTTGAAAGAGACACTTGAACTTATGAGTAAACTCAGCGACGTTAAAGTACTCGCAGGTGGAACGGATCTTGTTATCGATTTAAAAACAGGTAGGTTTAAGCCTAAACACGTGATCTACATTGGCGGTCTGAGAGAACTTAAATATATATGTGACATCAATGGTGCTTTACACATTGGAGCACTTACAACTATTCAAGAAATTTTAGACTCAAAAATAATAGCTGAAAAAACACCATTACTGAGAGCTACCGCCGAGAAATTCGCATACTGGCAAGTCAGAAATATCGCAACTATAGGTGGTAATCTCTGTAATGCATCGCCAGCAGCAGACACAGCACCACCACTACTAGTATACGACGCTGTTATTAAGGCTGAAAGTGTGAGAGGTTCAAGGCTTATTCCAATAAGAGAATTCTTTAAGGGGCCTCGGCAAACCGCTCTCAAGCGAGATGAGCTAGTCACAGAAATAATCGTGCCCTATAAGAGCCTAGAGAACTCAGGCTACTCATATCTTAAAGCCGGTAGGAGAAGAGGTTATGACATATCACTAGTCGCTGTTGCGTGTGCTGTGAGAGTTGAGAGAGGAGTTATCTCAGACGTAAGAATAGCTCTTAACTCCGTAGCTCCAATACCTGTGAGAGCTGTGAGTGTGGAAAAAGTTCTCATTGATAAGAAACCTTCTATTGAAATTATTGAGGAGTCTTCGAGACTAGTTGTGCACGATATATCTCCAATTAGCGATGTGAGAGCTCCTTCAGATTATAGACAATACATGGCTAAGCTACTAACTCGTGAAGCCCTACTTGTGGCACTTAAAAAGATAGGGGTGATGTAAAGTGAAGGTGAAATTCACTCTTAACGGTAGGCTCGTAGAGTTAGATGTTGATCCACGAGAAACCCTAATAAATACTCTTAGACTGAGACTTCGAGTTAAGAGCGTTAAGAGGGGGTGTGAGCGAGGTGAGTGTGGAGCTTGCACTGTATTAGTCAATGGCAATCCTGTCACTTCGTGTATACTGCTCACCATCCAGGTTAACGGCGCAGAGATCACTACAGTTGAGGGGCTTGTGAAAGATGTTCTCTTCGAGAGACTAGCGAAGAACTTTATTGATAGTGGTGCAGTACAGTGCGGTTTTTGCACACCCGGAGTGATCTTAACAGCATACGCTGGAATTAAGCAGGGTAAAATTAGAGGTAGCGAAGACGTCAAGGAATATGTCAGTAACCTCTGTAGGTGTACTGGCTATGTGAAGATCATTGAGGCCATAGCTAAGACTGTCAGAGAGGTGTTGAGTAGTGAGCACTGAATTTAAATTCATTGGTAAGAAAACCCCACGTAAAGACGCAGAAGCAAAGGTTACTGGTGCGCTCAAATACACGTATGATCTCGAAATACCTGGTATGTTAATTGGGAGAATTGTAAGAAGCCCTTATGCGTTCGCAGATATACGTAGAATTGACGTCTCTGAAGCTATGAGAATGGGAGCTGTGGTCATAACGCCGAGTGATATTCCACAGAAACCCTATAATCCAAGACTTGTAAGTATAAGCGAAGTAACATTCAAAGACACATATATACTCACATATAAGCCTAGGTATTTAGGCGAGCCGATAGCCGCTGTAGCTGCTTCAAGTGAGGAGCTTGCACAAAAAGCCTCTGAGTCTATAAAAATAGAATTTGAGAGAGTATATAAACCCATTTTAGACCCTCTAGAAGCTATGAAGCCTGAGTCTCCTAGAATACATGAAAAGATCATGAAGGGCGATAAGTGGATTGAAGTAAACAACAATATTGCCGCACGCCTAGACTATGATGAGGGTGATGTTGATAGAGGATTTGAAGAAGCCGATGTAGTTATTGAGAGGACTTTTAAGACTGGTAAAAGATATCACATGCAATTAGAACCAAAAGCTGTTCTCGTAATTCCAGAGCCTAGTGGTAAGCTCACAATATACACTACTACGCAGACAATACACAATACACGTATACTCATAAGTCAACTCTTCGACATACCAGAGAGTAGAATTAATGTTGTTAGAGTCCCCATTGGTGGATCTTTTGGATCAAGTATACAGACAAACTACTTAGTACCAATAGCAGTAGCGCTCGCTCTTAAAGCGAAGAAGCCTGTAAAAATAGCCTATACGAGAGAAGAAGACATGCTCGACCACTCAAACTTCGTTTTTCACTTCAAAATAAAGATCGGTGCTAGAAGGAATGGAGTATTCACGGCAGCAGAGTTCACTAATATACTTGATGTGGGTGCACATCAAGTACAGCCATATCCACTACTAGGTACAAGTCTAGGCTGGTTTGTCTCGATGTACAAGTGGAAGAATATTAGGTATCGTGGAATAGCAGTCTACACAAACAAGGTCCCAGGCTGTGCTCTGAGAGGTTATGGAGCACCCGAAGTCCAATGGGCTGTGGAGACGCTCGTAGACGAGATCGCGGAGAAACTCGGCATAGATCCTGTTGATTTGAGACTTAATAACTATGTGGGTAGAGGAGAGATTTTCTGGGGTCAAGGACCCACCGTGAGGTCTGTAATTAGATCTGATGGTGTTCCAGAATTATTGTTAAAGGGTAGAGAAATTATTCGCTGGAATGAGCGTGGAAATCCGAGAGAGAAAAAAGGTAGGTTTAGGCGTGGTATAGGTGTTGGAAGGGGCTTTCACACATCTGGTGCGGGTGGCCCAATAAGTGGTGAGGTTATTGACTACACAGGCTGTATACTTAAACTAAATGAGGATGGAACTCTTGATTACATAACAGCACTACAGGATCACGGTGGAGGTACACTAGACGCACACGTGAAGATTATTGCTGAGGAGCTCGGAATTCCACCAGAATTAGTAAACATAGCAACAGCAAGTACTGAGACAACCCCATATGACGTCTGTACACACGCTTCGCGTGGAACGTATGTTGGTGGTGAGTGTGCTAGGCGAGCAGCACAAATAGTAAAGCAGAGAATACTAGAAGTAGCACTTAGAATTATAGATAGAGCTGTAAATCCAGAAGCACTTAGAATAAGCTATGATGAGGGGCTTAAACAAGCCATTGTGTACGTTGAGGGTACAGATATAAAATTAACTCTCGCTGAAATCGCAAGGATTTCCTGGCAGAGAAACTGGGGTACTATAGGCGCATTTGTATCATATAGAGCCACATCTGCACCACCAAGCTTCACAGTCTACTACGTAGAAGTTGAAGTTGACACGTGGACTGGTATAGTGAGACCAGTGCGCGTGGTAGCGGGTGCCGATGTGGGGACACCAATAAACCCTGACATGGTGGAGGGCCAGCTTCACGGTGGATTCGCCATGGCATGGGGTATGGCATTTACTGAGAACACAGTCTATGATCCGGTAACAGGAGAGATCATGGGTAGAGGGCTAATAACAGATTACAAGATACCTACTGCTGCTGATGTTCCAATACCCGAAGAGTTTACTATTATTATTGCCAAGACGTATGAGCCTACAGGTCCCTTTGGAGCTAAAGGTCTCGGTGAGGCTGCTATGAACCCCGCTGTAGCGGCAATACTAAACGCTGTTTACAATGCTATTGGTATTCGCTTCTACGAGCTTCCTGTAACTCCAGATAAGGTTATTGAAGCACTCGAAGAGAGGGGTGAACTTGAATGGTAGTTGAAATACCAATAGTAAACATAACAGCGAGGAATACTCACATTATACCCTTCGAATTCGAGTACTACGAGCCTAGAAGCCTAGAAGAAGCCCTAGAACTACTCGCTAGGTTTAAGGGACAGGCAAAAATACTTGCTGGTGGAACAGACTTACTAGTTAAAATGAAGACTAGAATCATAGAGCCAAGAGTAGTAGTGAATATTAAGAAAATTCAGGGACTACGCTATATTACAGAAGAACACGAATACATTAAAATAGGGGCTTTAACAACACTTCGCGACATTGAGAAATCTGAGATCATTGAGAAAAATCTCCCAGCACTACGTGACGCTGTTAAAGTTATGGGAAGCATACAAATAAGAAACATGGCTACACTAGTTGGAAATCTCTGTAACGCATCGCCAGCAGCAGACACAGCACCACCACTACTAGTATACAATGCAAGAGTAGTCGCTATGAGTACTCATGGTAGGAGAGTTATCTCACTAGAAGAGTTCTTTAAAGGACCTGGTGTAACTGCCCTCGAGCCTGGTGAAGTAGTAGTAGAGGTCATTGTTGAGAAAAGCAATAAGGGCTCTTCAGCTTTTGAGAAAGTCTCAAGAGTAGCCGTGGATCTCGCGATAGCGAGCGCTGCTGTGTACGCTGAGATCAGTAATGACGGCGTAATAGAAAATGCAAGAGTGGCCCTGGGTTCTGTAGCGCCAAAACCAATTAGAGCTAAAATTTTGGAGGAGAAAATTAGGGGTTTGCGCTTAGGATCAAAGGAACTTAAGAGGGCTATTTACGAAGTAGACGATGAGATCTCTCCAATAACAGATGTGAGATCAACTGCCGAGTACCGGAGGCATATAGTTAAAGTCTTAGTGTGGAATGCTATTGAGCGTGTTTATAGAAGAATTAGGGAAGGGTGGGTATAGATATGGTTAAGGTAGTATTTAGAGTTAATGGAGAGCCGATAGAACTTGACGTTTCACCACGAGAGCTATTAATAAATACTCTTAGGAGTAAGCTTGGGCTAACAGGTGTAAAATATGGTTGTGGTATTGGTGAATGTGGAGCATGTACAGTACTAGTTAATGGTGAGCCGGTTTTAGCTTGCTTAACTCTCACAGTTGATGTTAATGGTAAAGACGTAGTGACTGTTGAAGGCTTATCGAAAAATGGGCTTACAGATGTTCAGAGGGCGTTCATAGAAGAGGGTGCTATACAGTGCGGTTACTGTATACCAGGTTTTATAATAATGGCTGAGTATATGCTCAGAGAGATATCTAACCCAACACTAAGTGTTGTAAGAGAATACTTAAAAGGTAATCTCTGCAGATGTACTGGTTACATAAACATATTCAGGGCTGTTCTCAAAGCCGCCAAGTACAGGTTAAGTAAATGAAAATTTTTGTGAAATACTCTGGGATCCTCTCAGAAATTCTCGGAGTGTATTCTGAAGTACTAGAAGTACCCGAGAACACGACAATTAAAGAACTACTTAACATACTAGTAAAGCAACATGAAACATTACGTAGAATTATGGAGGCTATTCCTGTTATACAATTATACGTCAATAATAAGGAAGTGCCCTTCTATTCCGAAGATATTCTACTTAGAAGCTACGATGAAGTCATACTATCCTTACCACTATTTGAGGGAGGTTAAAAGTTACACTTTTAGTCTAGGATACTTTGATACTACTTTATAGAAAAACTCTGTGTGACTGTACATGGCACTTTTCACCTTCGCCGAGGGTGCTAACGAGTCTATTAAAATTAGAAAATTTGAGACTAAAGATATTGTTAAGAGGCTCGGTGTAATCTCGCCTGATAGGCTATTCATAAATAATCATCCTATAGCCAATCCAGTAGCTGCATTTAACCCCTCAATAATACTTAGCAGAGACGAACTTCTAGTGTACACAAGGATTATTTTAGGCTATTATCTCTATGCTTCTGCAATAGCTCTTATCAGGCTACCACTAAGTGACCTGCTTAGTGGCAGTGTAAGCATAAATCACTACTCAGCAGATCCAGTAATTTATCCCTCTAATAAGTACGATATTTGGGGCTGTGAAGATCCTCGTGTCGTGGTGTTAAACAACAAGTATTATATGACGTATGTTGGAAGGAGCGTAAACTATTTCAGCACTACAGCTAAGAGTGAAAAGACCTTGCCGTTAACAGCTGTGCAGTCTAATGGCTCGAAGTGGGAGAAAATAGCTGTTCACGTGTTACCTAGTGAATTAAGAGGAAAGGTTATTAGAGATAAAGACGCTTTTATTGCCGAACTAGATGGAACTCTATTGTTATTTCACAGACCACACATGGATGATGGATATTACTATACCACTCTCAGTAAGATATCATTAGAACACGGTGCTCAGAGTAGTGAACTCAATGAAGTAGTAGCTCAAGACACGAAATTAGTATTGCCTTCTGCGAGCTTTGAGGGAAAGGTGGGATGGGCCGCGCCGATCACAAAGCTCAGTAGGAATACTCTCCTAGTTTTACTTCACGGCATTGAGAAAGAACTGGGCGTTTACAGAGTTTTCGCAGCTGAAGTAGAATACTCTAATAGCAGTGGAGTAGCCTTAAAAGCAGTAACACCTGCGTATATTATGGAGCCGAAAACACCATATGAGATCTTTGGAGATAGACCACACACGATATTTCCCTGCGGAGCTGTAGTTATAGACTCTTACAAGGTAATAATTAGCTACGGCGCTACAGACTTTATGATAGGTTTTGGTGAAATAGATCTCGCGGAATTACTCTCACTTCTAGACAAGGGAAGAATATATTGAGAACTACTCTGTGAGCTTCTCGTATAGTTCTACGTGTTTTTCTGCAAGCCGACTCCACGAGGTCTCTACAGCGTAATTCCACAACTTCTCTACTGCTCTCTTAACCCAATTCTCATGTCTCAAAACACTCTTAATCTTCTCAACTATTTCTACTGAGTTTACAGTGTGTAGTGTGAGTTCTGGTGTTAATGTATTGCACTCAACGAGCTTATGATCTCTTGAACATATAACAGGTCTTCTACTACCAATTGCCAAGTGAAAAACTCCACTAACACTAATAACTTTGCGTTCATCTATATAAGGTATGACTACTACATCTGAGAGTGCAAGTAGCTTTAATAGTAGGTCTCTCGGAATAAACCCCTTCACTAATACAACATAATCTTTACTCTTCTCTACATAGTCTTCTATGGCTCTTAAAATACTTTGAGCGTTCTCTCTCCTAGCGGATCCGGCGATCACTGCTTTCACATTATAATCACTAAGCATTTTAACCGCCTCAATTACAGGTTCTATTTTCTTAAATGTCTTTACGAACCCTGGAATAGTAATAATGTTCTTGTTTACTAGCTCTTCTAACCCCAGACTCCTAGCTAGTTCTTCTCTATGTTCATTTACATATGGGTTTAGTAATGTTCCATGTGGAAACCTGAACAGCTTAGCTTGATCAACCCCTTGTTTTAATAACTCATGCTCTTGTAGTACGCTGTGAACTATTATTACATCAACTAGTTTAACAAGGACTGATTGATAAGATAGTAGCGAGTAGTCACCTAAGGAATGTATAACTGTATGTAGTGTTATAACTACACTGTAATTCTTACTTTTCAATTTCTCTAAGAGTTCTATGAATTCAGGTCTATTAGGGTAAATACCGTACTCATGTTGTATGTGTACTATGTCTGCACCACCAGAGCTCTCGATACATTCCACAATGTTTTCAGCTAGCGGCTTATCAGAACACTCCACGAAGCGAGCGCGACTATACATTGGTTTTTCCAGAGGCTTTGTTATACCGAGAAGTACAACCTCTACATTACTTTGTTTTTCAAGTTCTCTTACAAGCATATCAGAGTACTCTGCAATACCACAAGGCGTTGACGGTGTAGTGGAGATCACGGCGATTCTCATAAGCACCACCAGTAATTAGATTCATTTAGATTACTCTTTAAGATGTGTTATTTTAAACCGGAAATGCTTATCAAGATTCTGGGTGTTATTCTTAATGCGCGTTATTGTAGGTTCTGATGATATATATCCATGTGCACTAGAAGCTGCTTCCTACTTAGAGAAAAAGGGCTTTCACGTGATCAGAGCTGGCTCTGTTAAGACTGGAAAACCTGAGCCGTGGCCTGATATAGCACTAGAAGTTGCACTAGCTGTCTCACATGGTGAAGCTCAATTTGGAATACTCGTATGCTACACTGGAACCGGTGTAACAATAGTTGCTAACAAGGTTCCAGGTATACGTGCGGCCCTCTGCAATGACCCCGAGACTGCACGTGGAGCTAGACTCTGGAATGACGCAAATATACTCACTATGAGTGGTAGGCTAGTGACAAGTATACTTGCACGAGAAATAATAGACGCTTGGCTCTCCGTTGAAAAACCAGATCCCAGTGAAGAACACAACATATTAAAACTAAAGGAGATAGACAATAAGTATAGATGTCGAGAAAAGTAACATATTACTACCATGAGACATTTTTCTCGCAAACTAGAGAAAATACAGAAAAACCCAAGTAAAGAAGTGCCGGAGGTGTCCGTCCCGTGTTCATATAACTCCGAGTTGCGGAGCTTTCACACGGGCTCCGGGGACCTCCGGCCAAAAATTATCTTAGTCTCTCCAGGTATTAAGTGCTTTCTTTGATATTCTAATATTTTTCTCACTATTTGACTCAACTATAATGTTACAGCGTATCTATATCTAAGTTCAGTGTAGAAGCCTATAGAGCGAGTTGTTAATAAAAACTATAACATAATAACCTACACTAATAATAGTTGTAAGGGTTCAATAAGCTTCGAGTTACCATACGCGTATAGAAAAAGAAATGCTAATACTATTAGTTCTAGAAATATACTTGTAACGCCGAGTACTTTGAGCACGCTGTAGACTAGTAGTGCTAGTGTGCTTAGAGAAACAAAGACTAGTGCTAGACGACTAGGTTTACTAATTAGTGTTCTGAGAGCTATTAGCTCGACGAGTACTATAAATAGGAAGAATAGTGTGGCTATTAACACTGCTACACTTAATTTAAAAAGCAATTGTTTAATTTCACTATAGATCCAGCCAGGTCTCATCCACAAATAGTAGAATCTATCCCACGGCCTAATAAAGAAGAGATCTCTACTAGCAATGGTATTATACACAGTACTACATATGATCGGGGCCATATAAGCGGTGTAGACTATTACGCCTACAAATACAAAGATTCCCAGTAAAAGCACCCTAGTGTACTTTCTAATTACTGCAAACCGCTCTAGCATGGACAGTGGCTGTAACCCCATGTACTTGAAAACCGTGATAATTAGGAGAACCGCCACTAGTATTGTAACTAGTAGTACAGATCTAAGCGTAAATGCCCAGGAAGCCCCCGCGATAAATTCGCGGGCAGGTACTTCGATTATGTCGAGTACCCACAATAAATACACTGTTGTGAGAATGTAGGCGATAAAGTAGAGTATTATTGCTACTAGTAATCCGTAAAAACCAGCTTTCATAGCAATATTTAATCTACTATAAGCCTTAAACCCCTTCAAAAACACAATCAACCCTGACTATGCTCTGTAGTAGTTTTGCATCTGAAGAGGTAAAATAACTTTTATGTAATTATTAATGAACAGAAGATTATATCTACTACTTTATAGATAGCTATATTAAATAAGGCAGATAGGGAGGTGGTTGTGATTTTGAAAACTGGGATATGCCTTATCTCTATACTGTTCTTAGTACCGATGTTCTCAACTTTATCTAATGTAGGCGTATATGGTGTTGCCGAGAAGAGCTCTGTTCTAATTGACCTCGAGGCTAATATTGATGGTGGCGTAGTAGCTTATATTGAGAGAATTCTTTCTCAATATCCGGGAAGAGTGCTTGTATTTAGAGTTAATAGTTATGGTGGATATTTAGCTGCTGCTGATAAAATTGTAAATGTTATCTTAGAGAGGAATATTGAGTGCTATGTGTGGGTTCCTCAGGGTGGTTTTGCTGTTTCAGCTGCAGCGTTAATTTCATTAGCTTGTAAGAGGATATATATGGGTCCTGGAGCTGTTATTGGCGGAATTTCACCAATACCAGCAGATCCGAAAACTGTAGAGTATGTTAAGGCGAGAGTAACTTCTTTACTTGAGAGAATGGGTGTTGAAAATGCTCCTAAAATAGCTGAAGATCTAGTTATCTACGCTAAGACATACACTACTAGTGAAGCTAGTAAAATAGGTTTAGCTATTGAAGCTGGGTCTCTGGAAGATGTCATGAGATCATCTGGTCTACGAATAGAGCTCAGAGAAGAGCCCTCGACATGGGAGAAACTACTATCTGTACTTTCAAATCCACTTGTCTCGGAAATCATGCTTCTAACTGGTGTGATACTAATTCTAGTAGAGATATTTACAACGGGTTTCCAAGGCTATGGAATAGCAGGAGCCCTAATGATCATTTTAGCGCTATACTCTATGGCTCTACTACCAGTTGAAATATTGCATCTCGTACTAGTACTCTCGGGCGGGGTTCTACTAGCTATAGAGGTCTTCACACCTGGCTTCGGCGTCTTCGGAATAACAGGTACAACCCTAGTAGCTATTGGATTAGCACTAACACTGTCAACAACACCATTACATGCACTAACATCACCAATATATGTAACTATAGGTGGCTTACTGGCAATTACAGGACTCTTTCTCTACATAGCATATAGTGCCGCGAAAACTGTTAGGATTAAGAGAAAGAGTCGCGAAGAGATTCTCATGGGTGCTGTGGGATACGCTAAAACAGAGATCAAGGAAGCAGAGCCCGGAGTAGTCCATGTTGCAGGTGAAGACTGGACAGCGTACTCAGTGAAAGACACTATACCACAAGGATGTAAGGTGAGAGTTATGCGAGTAAATGGATTAAAACTATACGTAGAAAAAGCAGAGTAGTTCTAATTAAGAGGAAATATTTATTAGTCCTTAATTACCTCATTAACTTAGATTGGTGTAAATATTGTTCTTAGACCCCGTGACTCTAATTACAATAGTCGTATTTTTAGTAATAATCCTGGGAATTGTAATAAGCCATATTAAAGTCATACCAGAATATAAGAGGCTCGTGATTTTCAGGCTTGGTAAACTCATGGCTGTTAGAGGTCCTGGAGTGGTCTTCTTAGTGCCGATAATTGATAGAGGTGTTGAAGTTGATCTCAGGGAATTCGTCCTCGACATACCGCCACAGACATGTATAACTAAAGATAATGCACCCGTAGATGTTGATCTGTTGATCTACATGAAGATATTTGATCCACAGCTATCAGTTACATCTGTTCAGAACTACATTACAGCCGCCACTGGCATAGCTATGACGACGCTGAGAGCTATTGTAGGCGATATGGTGCTTGATGATGTATTAGCTAAGAGAGAATACATGAACTCTACGCTAAGAGCTAAACTAGATGAGATAACTGATAGATGGGGTATTAAGGTTACTAGCGTAGAAATCAAAGAGATAAGGCCTCCAAGAGAGGTCCAAGAAGCCATGATAAAACAAATGGCTGCCGAGAGATCAAAAAGAGCCATGATACTAGAAGCTGAGGGTAAGAGGACATCTGCTATACTAGAAGCTGAAGGTCACAGAGAGGCACTTATAAAGAAAGGTGAGGGTGAAAAGCAGTACGAGATACTAGTAGCTGAGGGTAAAGCTAAAGCACTAGAATTAATACAGGAGGCAGCCAGTAAACTGGGTCCTAATGCGTTACTACTCCAGTACTTTGATGCTCTTAAATCAATAGCACAATCACCTGCAACTAAAATTGTGGTTCCACTGGAATTACTAACAGGATTTTCAAAAGTACTCAGCACACTAACATCTAGTAGAAGTGAGAGCGAGAAGTAGTAATTTTCTATTCCATAATCACTAGTGTTCGCATTAAACATTTAAAATATTAAATTATAGTATTTTCAGCTCACACGTTAGGCTATACTTTAATAACCCTTAATCCAACTCGCAAAGATCGCGAGGGAGCTGTAAACGTTGCTGGAAGACATGTATTTAATTACTTCTCTATTAGTGGAATAGCCCTCAATATTCTAATACCAACGTTTTCTCCAATGGTTAGGGAGGGTTGAACGCTCCTAGCAACGATCAATCCGAAATCCGTGCTAATTAAGGTTTTCTCAATACCATTAAATCTCACTCTATCCACAATTCTCCCCTGTATCTCGCCATGCGGATCTATCCAAGCACTATCTGGAGGAATATAGACTTTCTTAATATCAAAATTTCCTTCTATGCACGGATAAAGAGAAATACTTTGCTCTCCCACAATGGCGTTACAGTGAACTCGGTCAATTTCGCGGACCTCAAGTATGCCTCCTAGCCATGCTAAAGCTTTTGGCTCTAATAGTGAGGGATCTAGCTCTCCAGGTGAGCCGCTGTAAAGCACCCTCCCACTCCACAAGAAGACTAGTTTATTAGCTCTGCTCATAGCCCAGTCTAAGTCGTGTGTGACTACTATGACTGTTAGGCCAAGCTCTTTAGCTATCTTCGACACCTCCTCATATATGCTAATTCTTAAACTTGCATCTAGGTATGACTCAAGTTCATCGAGTAGAAGTGGATTGCCCTCACACACTAAAGCCCTTGCAATTGCAACTCTCTTTGCCTCCCCACCACTAAGTTGAGAAGGGTACTTCTCAGAGAGATATCCTATAGACAGCTTTTCCAGCGCCCATTTAACTCTCTCATTAATTACCCTCCTACTTGCTTTTCTCACCTCTAGGCAAAAAGCCACATTATCCCAGACTTTCATGTGTGAGAATAAGGAGCTTTTCTGAGGTATGTACAAGACATTTCTCTTATAGGGAGGTATGTTATTTACGTTTTTATCGTCGAAAAAGACATCTCCCTCGTATGGGACTAATCCTGCTATTACTTTGAGAAGAGTAGTCTTGCCAGAACCATTAGGACCAATTATTACTGAAAGTTCTCTCGGAGAAAACTCTACTGTAACATTGCGGAGAGCGTAGTTCTTAATGTTTTTAAGCAAAATTCTCACCAATGTACTTCACCAATCCATTTTGAAGCGAACTTCTTCTCTATTACGTCTATTAGCTCAATGATACCTACCATGATCAGTGATAATACTATTATAGTCGCTAATATGTGTTGAACATCTATAATCAGAGAATACATAAGTAAGAGATAACCTAAACCAGATGAAAGAGCCACCATCTCGACTACGATTGTCGTCTTAAAGACCATTATAGCCTCAGTCTTCACTATTGGTAGAATTTTAAGAATAGTCAGGGGCATAATGACTTTTCTGAGAACAGTCCAGGGATCAGCACCTAGAGTTAAAGCTACTTCTATCTGATCTAGATCTATTGTCCTACTCGAGTTTAAAATACCATATAGTATTGGTGGAAAACTACAAATAAAAGCCGCTGCTAGAGGTAATTTAAGTGGATCTAGACCAATCCATAGAATTAGTAGTGGAATCCATACTACTGATGGTATCACAAAGAAAATTGTAGCTATTGGCTGTACATACTCAGCTAGTCTTAATCCAACAAGAACAAATCCCAGAACTATGCCTACGATAGTTCCTATGACAAAACCCAATCCAGCTCTAATCAACGTGACAATAGTGTTCTCAATAACACTGTGTAGGTAATTAATATCCGTAAAAGACTCTACTACACAACTAAATGGTGGAAAGATATATTGTGGATATATACCAGCTCTGCCTGTAAACTCCCATAATAGTATGAGGATAGATATAGGCAGAATAACCCTCTGTATTTTCAATTCACCTACACCCTCACTACAAGGGTATTTGCGTCATACCTCTCCTTGATCAATCCTTTGGAATACACAAAATCTATGTACTCCTGAATTTGTCGTATATCTATTTCAGTATTCCACTCTATGCTTTGAATAGCTTTTATAGCAATGTCCTCACTTATTCCCAGCCACTTAGCTATGCTTTTAGCCGCATACGAGACATTTTTACTAATTATATGCACTTCGCTCTTGACAAGCTCCACTATTTGTTTAATGATATCTGAGTTTTTCTCAAAGTATTCTTTCGTGACAAAAATATAACTACCTGGCATATCAGGCCATACATCAATACTTTCAAGCAGTATCTTTAAACCTAGTGATTCAGCTACTTCCGGGTAGGGTTTTGGTAAGATAGCGGCCACGATGGATCCCCCGATAAGACCTGCTAATATCTCCTGTGGTGGTAGAGATTTTATCTCTGAGAAGCTCACATTATATTTGTCTTGTATTTTGAGTGCTAGAAAGTATGCTTGGGTTCCAGGACCAGGCGTGTATACTACTTGGCCATTGAGATCTTTTAAATCCTTAATTTTGCTCGAATTGACTACAAGTGCAAAACCACCATCATGTATTTTACTCACAATTTTAACTGGAACCCCCTTATCTACCATCATTATTATGGGTCCTAGACATGCTTGCCCAGCAACTATGTCTTTCCTAGCAACAGCAGCTGCTAACTCCATACCTGTCCTAAAAAACAATAAGTTAGTAACGTTAATACCGCCTTCTCTAAAACTCTCTTTTTCGAGTAATACGTAGAAAGGTGTGGCGTGAGCATTAAACTCTACTCCTAGAGAGATCGCATGGGCACTTGTAGCAAGCCTTCTCGTGTAATTGTAGTAACCTGAAACTATCAGAATAACTACAATGATTAATAAGATGATCCTGATTTTTCTTTCCACGGCTTAAACACCTTTCTAGACAAGTATTTCTCTACAAAAGAACCTGTAAGACCTCCCTCTCCAAGGGATATGAGAAACTCTCTTGGTATTTTTACGCCGCTAGCAATCCATGGGAGAACAACATCTAATATGTTTTCTTCATGGTAATGTATTACTCCACTAGAAACGCCAATAATAGCTTTATTACCTTTATAAGCCACCATACTCATAGTTGTAGGCTTTATGGGTACACCGTAAATGACTACTTCATCAGCTATGCTCGCTATTGCACCTGGAGTTTTATCTGTAGGATCCACACTCATACCACCAGTCACTATGACAGCGTCATGTTCTAAGAGAAGTGTGAGGATTTTACCAGAGATCTCTTCGATGTCATCTCTAGCATATTCAAGTCTTCCAGGAGTACACTCATACTCACTAATTTTCTTAAGCACAACAGGGCCAGCTAGATCTTTCCTCAACCCCTCCACGATCTCTGTCCCAGTTATAATAACGCCAATTCTCGGATGCCTATTCTCAATAACTCTAATTACTGGCTTATAATGTGCTATTTTCTTCTCAAGTTCTTCAAAGATCTTCACTGAGACATCCAGCGGAACTAGATCTACAATTCCAACAAGATCTCCTCTTTTAACATAACTACCAGTCTTCCTGGTTACTAGTACAAATATTCCAGTAGAGTTTATCTCTTTCAGAGCTACTCCATTAACTAGTAGTAGTCCACTCTTCTCGGCAATTAGTAGAGCCTTACCTTCCTCATTTAATTCTATACCTATATTTTCACCTGTCACAATGTGTGCAAATTTCTCTACAGCTTCTATTTCGTGTAGATAACCAGGTCTAGACCAAGTCTCATCGTAGACATAAACATAGTAATGACCACATTTCTTTAAAATATCTACATCACTAACTGTAATAATCTCACCACGACGCTTAACAGCACCTTTAAACCCAGGCTGTATACAGGTGTAATCGTGAAATAGTTTAAGACCTACAGCATCTTCTACACGTACAGCTCTAACTGCCATGTGTCCACCAATTTATTGACACATTCCTATTTCTTTTAAGTGTTTGACTATAAATTCATAGACAAATTACTTAGAGCTGAAGCCATTAAAGGGAGAAGTTATACTGATTAAGAGCTTTTTGAGCTAATGAGTTTTTTTCACACCACTTCACGCCCAGTATGTAGTCTTGGACATAGTGGGTCTCCAGCATTAAGATCGCGTCTTAGAATGTATGCTCTAGCATAACATCCACCTTTACAATACTGAAGAATTGGGCACTTTAAACAGACTTCTGGTAGCTTAGAAGGTGCATTTATAGCTCTGACAAGATGGTGTTTTTTGAACTCCTCGAAAGCCTCTATTACACTTTTACCCCTTACACTAGTGATCTTGAAGTCTAATACATCGCAGAGAAGTACGTTACCTTCAGGGTCTATGTCCATGCCATTCATTTCACGGCAAAACCAAAATCCAATATCTCTCTTTAAGAGTGGGGCCCAGGGAGTACACCAAGCTGAGAGTTTTAATCCATATTCACGTGCTCTTATCCACGTATTTTCAATAGCTTCTAAGTACTCGCTTATAGATACGTATATGCGTGTCTGTAATGCTCTACCCGACGGCATTACTGGCAATAGTGCTAATTCACTAATATCTATGCTAACAATGTAATCTACTATTTCATGAACCCTCTTATAGTTTATCTTATTCACAGTAGCTACTATTGAAATATCGCCGAGTTTCTTTTTTAAGATCTCAACACCTCTAATAGCAAGGTCGTATGAGCCGCTACCTCTAATCTTGTCGTGAACTTCTCGAGGGCCCTCAATAGTGGCAAATACGTAGGTATCAGTCTTATAGAGTAAATCTGCAAGACTATCGCGCACTAGAGTAGCATTTGTAACAATGCTCTTTTCGACACTGTATTCGTGAAGTGTTGAGAGTATTTGTGGAAAGTGTGCATGTATTAGTGGTTCTCCACCTGTAAAATTCACATATTCAACTCCAGTCTCACCAATATTTCTAGCTAATTTTAATTTCTCCTGTAAGCTAAGCTCTCGTAAACCCCTAAATCTATATGTGTAGCAGTGTAGACAATTTAGATTACAAGTCGCTGTAAAAATCCATATGATATACTCTGGTTTAATCATACGTAAATCACACAAAGTATTCTTTTCTAAATAACTTAATAACGAAATACCAGAATATACTACACAATTGTTTCTTCAACTGTAGCTCTTTTGCTCCCTCTCTTACTGAGTAAATAATTTAGAAAGTTTTCAATATTCTCTGAGATATATTTTTCAATGTAATTTATGAGCTCGTCTTCTGTTAAGTGTACTCCGTGAGATAAAAGTTCTGCTAATAGCTTATCAATTAAAATTCTAGTTCTATTACCCTCTTCAGCGGAGAGCTTAACGTACTTCACTAAGTCTTCAACTATGTCTTCAAGACAATTCTCACAGCCTATTTGTACATTTTCAAGTATAAACACACCTTCATTTTCAAGAAACTTCTTAGTGTTACTTGGAAGTATTGGCTTAGAAACTAAGAAGAACTTCTCTGGCTTGTACACGCTCTTATAGAATAATATTAATTGAACTTCTGTAACTCTAACACCGCGCTTTTTACCCTCTGCAACCTCTCTAAGAACATCACTACTAACACCGAGAACGTCAGCTAAGCCAGTCCAGAGTCCTGAAAGCCACCGTTTAAACCACTCATCAAAAGTAAATGTTGATACAATAGGGCCTTTTAACTCGCGTGCTCGAATATACCAGTCACTCTGCTCTTTACACTCAATTATCACCTGAGGTCTTAGTATTGGTAAATCTGGGTTATCAAGATCAACTATATTAGTTACTATTCCAGAATACATCATTATATCTGGTCTTAGAGTAGTGTAAAGTCTCCACACAGTCTTTAAGTC